>NZ_JBHWEB010000063.1:0-57061 GCF_042734395.1 Amycolatopsis sp. NPDC059657
GTTCCGGGCGGTTCTAACCGCCCGCAACGCTCACGACCCCAATAGAAAGAACGCCCTCCCCGCGGCGGGCGGGGAAGGCGTTCTCCACCCGGCATGCCGGGTAACCGGGTCTCAGTCGACCTGAGCCTTGGCGGCGTCCACGAACTGGGTCGTGTACGTCTTGCTCAGGTCGATCTTGTCCTTGCGCGGCTTAACGTTGGTCGATGACTCACCCAAGACCTCGAGCACGTTCTTCGCGCCTTCGGGGTCCATCCGGCCGTCGGGGGTGAACATCGGCAAGCTGTCCTTGAGCGACTTGACATACAGCGCGTTATCACCGCCCGCGAACGAGGGTGGCATGATCGCGGCCACCTCTTCCGGGGTGTGCTCCTTCAACCACTTCAACGAGGCCACAAAAGCATTGGCTAACTTCTGCACGACGTCTGGGTATCGTTGGACGATCTCGCAGCCCATGTACAGGGAGCTGGCCGGGTAAAGGCCGCCGAGCGCGGCGCGGGTGCCCTCCTCGGTGCGCATGTCGTAAAGCACCTTGGCCTTGCCGGTGTTCGTGAGCTGGGCGATCGTCGGGTCGGTGGTCATGCCCGCATCGATCGAACCCTGGTTCATCGCGGCGATGAACGTCTGCCCTGCGCCTGCCTTGACCAGTGTGTACTGGTCAGAGCTGATCCCCGCTTTGGTCGCCAGCGCCTTGGTCAGGAAGTCCGTGGACGAGCCAAGCGAGGTGATGCCGAGATTCTTGCCCTTGAAATCCGCGGAACCTCGGATGGCGTTCGCCTTGTCCGTGGCGACGACTTCGGCCTCACCCGGCACGTTCGCGAACTGCACAACGCTGGTAATGCACTGGTCCTTGGCCTGCAGATCGATCGCGTGGTCGTAGAAGCCGACCACCGCCTGCACCTCACCGGCGAGCAACGCGGTCTCCGCGTTCGCGCCGGACGGCTGATCGAACAGTTCGACTTCCAGGCCTTGCTTCTCGTACTCACCGAGCTGCTGTGCGAGCTGCCCCGGAAGGTAGATCACCTTCGACAGTCCGCCGACCATGATCTTGACGTGCGGTTTGCCGCTTTCGCCCAGCTCGACCTCTGGCACCCCTCGGCAGGCGGTCAGCGTGACCAGGAGCGCGGCGGTGACCGCGAATGTCCTTTTGAGACGCATACCGCCCACCTCAGATCTGTACCGCGTTGGCGGAAGCGTTTGGACGCCATCGCAACAACCGGTTCTCGAGCTGCCCGATACCCCACTCCGCGGACAGCGCGATGACGGTGATGATCACCATGCCCGCGTAGATGCCCGCCGAATCGAAGGTGCCTTGCGCGTTGTTGATGAGCAATCCGAGCCCCGCCTTCGCACCGGTGTACTCACCGACGATCGCGCCGATCAGAGCGAAGCCGAACGCCACGTGCAAGGAAGACAGAATCCAGGAGGTAGCGCTGGGCAGCACGATCGACTTCAGCACCTGCCAGCGGCTCGCGCCGAGGATGCGCGCATTGTCGATCAGGTTCTGGTCTACCTCGCGGGCACCGGTGAACGCGTTGAAGAACACCGCGAAGAACACCAGCACGAAGACCGTCGCGACCTTTGAGGCCATGCCGAGCCCGAACCAGATGAGGAACAGCACCGCGAGCACGATGCGCGGCAAGGCATTGCCCGCCTTGATGAACGGAGCAAACACGTCCGCCAGGTATCGGCTGCGACCGAGCACGACACCGAACAGGACACCCACGACAGCGCCGAGCACGAACCCGAGCACGGCTTCCTCGATGGTCACCAAGATCTGGTACCAGATCGAGCCAAGCGCTGTGCCGTCGGTGAACCACTCGACCAGCCGCATCCAGATCTTCGACGGCTTGGAGTAGAAGAAGTCATTGATCCAGAACGTCGCGGTCAGTTCCCAGCTTCCCAGCCAGACCACGAGAATCGCGGCACGCAGTGCCCAGATGTTGCGCCTGCGCTTGGCGTTCGCCCTGCGCTGCCTGTTCAGGATGTCGGCTTCGGTTTCCATCACCGGGACGACTGGGGCGGCGGTCAGCGTTTCATGCGACACGGTTGGCACCCTTCTCGCGAGCCTTGTCGACCTCGCCACGCAGTGATTCCCAGATTTCGCGGTAGATCAGGCGGAACTCCTCGGTCAGCCGGAGGTCCTCGACGTGCCGAGGGCGCTCCAACGGGATCTCGAAGACGTCCTTGACGGTCGCCGGGCTGGTGGTCAGCACGACCACCTTGTCGGCCAGCGCGATGGCCTCGTCGAGGTCGTGCGTCACGAAGATGACCGCCGCGCCGGTGCCGGACCACAGCCGCAGCAGCTCGTCCTGCATGAGCGCGCGGGTCTGCACGTCGAGCGCGGAGAACGGCTCGTCCATCAGCAGGATCTTGGGACTGGTGACCAGCGTCTGCGCGAGCGCGACCCGCTTGCGCATGCCGCCGGAAAGCTGGTGCGGGTAGTACTTCTCGAAGCCGGCGAGGCCGACGCGCTCGATCCATTCGACGGCCTGCTCGCGGGCCTGCGCCTTGTCGACACCGCGGAAGCGAGGGCCGGATGCCACGTTGTCGAGCACGGAACGCCACGGCATCACCGCGTCGGTCTGGAACATGTAGCCCACACCGTCCGGGATGGACTTCACGTCCACGCCGTTGACCTTGACCTGACCCGCCGAGGGCGGCTGCAGGCCGGAGACCAGCGAGAGCGTGGTCGACTTACCGCAGCCCGTCGGGCCGACGACCGCGACGAACTCGCCGGGGTTCACGGTCATGGTGAGGTCGCGGACCGCCGTGTGCACGGAGCCGGACCCGCTCGGGAAGCGCTTGGTGGCTCCGATGAGCTCGATCAGTGGTGGGGCCATCGTCATCGACTCCATCGTCGGTGTGCAGGGGGTCACACTGACGTTAAGAGTTGATCAAGAGGCCGTGAAGCTTGGCCACTTTCTGCGCGCGGACTGCGCATATTGAGCGTTTTGCTCATTCTGCGCAGCGCCGTGACCTGCAGGTACCGTCCTTGAGCATGAAGATGCGGTTCAGCCGCCAGATCCTGTTGCTGCAGGTCGGCGTGGTCGTGCTGATGCTCGGCCTCGGCCTCGCGCTGGTCTCTTGGCAGCTGCGGAAGACGCTCAACGAGCAATACGGCGAGCGGGCACTGGCGATAGCGCGCTCGGTCGCCGTCGACCCCGTAGTGATCGCCGAGGTGGCTGCGAAACGACCGGGCGGCGAACTCGAGCGACGCTCGGTGGAGGTGACGACACGGACCAAATCGCTGTTCGTGGTGATCACCGACGATCAAGAGATCCGGCTCGCCCATCCCGACGAGAAGCTGATCGGGCAGAAAGTGAGCACCTCCGCCAAGGAAGCTCTCGCGGGCAATGACGTGGTCAGCGCGGTGCAGGAAGGCACCCGAGGCCTGTCCGTACGCAGCAAGACGCCCATCTGGGCGCCGGGCTACAAACTGCCGGTCGGCGAGGTCAGCGTCGGATTCGAGTTCGACGATCCGATCGAGGCTTTCAACCGCCTGCTACCGACGACGTTGCTGTTCGCGGGTGGGGCGTTGCTGCTGGGCGTCGGGGCATCGGCGTTGCTGAACCGACGCCTGCGACGTGTCACGCACGGCTTGGAACCACACGAACTTTCGGAGTTGCTGTACGAACGCGAAGCCGTGCTGCACGGGATCGGCGAGGGCGTGCTCGCCGTCGACGCCTCCAACCGCGTGTCCGTCCGCAACGAGGAAGCCGAACGGCTGCTGGGCATTTCACTGCCCCTGAACACAGAACTGTCCTCATTGGACCTTTCGCCCCGACTGCGCAAGGCACTCGACGAGGGGTTGCCTGTGGACAATCTCCTTGCCGTAGCGGGAAACCGGGTACTTGTCATCAATTCCCGCGCGGTCGTCAGGGACGATCACGTCATCGGGACTGTGCTGACCTTCCGCGACCGCACCGATCTCGACACACTCAGCCGCGAACTCGACGGCATCCGCGCGCTCTCCGACGGCCTGCGTGCGCAGCGGCACGAATTCTCGAACCGGCTGCACACGTTGTCCGGCCTGCTGCAACTCGGGCACAACAGCGAAGCCGCCGAGTACCTGCAGACGATCACCGAGTCGGCCGGGAACATCTCGACAGAGGCCAGCGACGCAGTGACCGATCCGTATCTCCAGGCGCTGCTGGTCGCAAAAACCGAGCAGGCGCAAGAAAAAGGCATGACGCTGCGCGTGTCGGACGACTCATGGGTGCCCGCCTCGGTGACCGATCCGATCGCCGTCAACACTGTCGTCGGCAATCTCGTCGACAACGCGCTGCACGCCGCGCGCATGGGTCCGCGACGACCGGCGACCGTCGAGATCGCGCTGCTCGCGGACGGCGACACCCTGCACGTGTCCGTTGTGGACAGTGGGCCCGGCGTCGCGCCGGAGCTGCGCGACCGGCTGTTCGACGAAGGCGTCTCGACGAAACTCAGCCCTGGGCACGGGCTCGGGCTGGCGCTGGCGAGACAGGCGGCGCGGGCGCGTGGCGGTGACGTCTGGCTCGCGAATCCGGGTGACGAGGAGAACGGGGCGTTGTTCGTAGCGGCTTTGCCGGGCATGCTGAGCACGGGGAGGGCAGAGGGATGATCCGAACTTTGATCGTGGACGACGATTTCCGGGTCGCGGGTGTGCACGCCGGGTTCGTCGAGGAGGTCTCGGGGTTCGCGGTCGTCGGCACCGCGCACACCGCCGCCGAGGCCAGGGCTCGCGTCCGCGAGCTGTCGCCCGACCTCGTGCTGCTCGACGTCTACCTGCCGGACGAGTCCGGCCTCGTCCTGCTCCCCGAGCTGCAGACCGACACGATCGTGCTGTCCGCGGCGACCGATGGGAAGTCGATCCGGCGTGCGATCGGCGCCGGCGCGTTGAACTACTTGATCAAACCGTTCACCACACGCCAGCTCTCGGAACGGCTGCGCAGTTACGCGCGGTACCGCGGGCTGCTCACCGATGATCGGGTGCTGAACCAGGATGACGTCGACCGCGCGTTTCGCGCGCTGCACGAGCAGGATCGCGCACTCGCACCGAAAGGCCAGTCGACCGCGACTTCGCGGCTGGTCTCGGATCAGCTCCGCAACGCCGCGCATCCGTTGTCGGCGGCCGAAGTCGCGAACGAACTCGGCATGGCACGCGCGACGGCGCAGCGCTATCTGACCGCGCTGGCGGAATCAGGTTCGGTCGAGATGCGGTTGCGCTATGGCGCGACGGGCAGGCCGGAGCACGAGTACAGCTGGAAAGAGGCTTAGCCCCTGGTGATGGTGACCTTCACGAACTGGTCGACGTAGCTGCGCATGAACTCTTCGACCGGGTCCTTCGGCTTGCTGGGCGCCGGGAGGTCGACGCGCGGCGACGGCGTGGTCGGTGTCGACTTGGGTGGCTTCTTCGCCGACGGCGTGCGCGCGGCGGCAGGCTTCTGCGCGACGGGCTTCTTCGTCACCGGAACCGGCGCGGGGCCTGGGTTCGGCGGCTGCTCGACCTGAACCGGGACCGGCGCGGGCTCGGCGGCCCGCTCCTGGATCTCGACCGGCACGGGCGACGCGGTCTGCGTCTCGGGACCGTCGAAGGCACCGCCGGTGATCCACCCGGTCATCACGAGCGCGACCGCGCTGCAGGTGCCGAGCCAGGTCTTGATGCGGCGCTGGATGACCACAGACTTGGGCCGCAGGTCCCAGTCCTTGTCGTGCTGCTCGACGCCGCCTGCCGGAGACCGGCCGCTCACCGTGCGGCGGCGCTGCGGCAGGCTCGCCGCGACGATCCCCGTGCGGTCGAGCAACTCGACCTCGGGCACGGTCGTCATGCCGCGCGGAGCGGTGCGCACCATACGAAAACCTCCGGCTTTTGTCGCAGACGTCTGCATTCTGGTGGGTTTTCCACCGAACCTGGCGAAAGTTGACTCAATCGGGTGACTGGGGCACGCCCTAGGTTCGCCAGTCCTCTTCAAGTTTGCCCAGTGCTGTGACCGGTGCCTCACCGTACAGCCATTCGCGCGCGATGCGATGCCAGTTCCCCTGTGCGTACAGCTGGCCGAGCAGCCCGAAGGTATACAGCTCCACGCGTCGCGCGAAAAGGTGCGCAGGCGGGAGATGCTGCCAGCGCAGTTTGCGGAAATGGGCCGAGCGCGGGTCGATCGACGAGATGAACGCGTCGGTCGCCAGCTCGGGTGTGACGGCGATCTCTTCGTCGTCGAGATACCAGCCGACGGCGTCGCGAATGTAGTCGAGCATGACATCCGGTTCGATCAAACCGGGATCGGGAAAGACACCGATGCCGTCGAGTAGCGCGTGCACGTCTTGCGCGCGCCCTTCGCTCGCGGCACGCAGCACGTCGAGTTCAACTTGGACGTCCTCTTCGGGCATCGTCTTGAACAGTCCGAAATCGAGGAACGCGACCCGGCCGTCCGGGCAGAGCAGCAGGTTCCCGGGGTGTGGGTCGCCGGGAAAGCGGTGCTTCCGATACAGCGAGCCGCAATAGAAACGGTAGGCGATCTCGGCGACGCGGTCGCGCACGTCCTGCGGCTCGCGCTGGATCTCGGCGAATCCGGCGCCCTCGACGAATTCCGTGACCAGCACGTGTTCCCCGCAGAGCTCCGGAACGCTGTCCGGCACGACGATGAACGGATGCCCGCGGAACGCGGCGGCCACCTCGGCCTGTGTTTCGGCCTCGCGGCGGTAGTCGAGCTCTTCGATGATGCGCGTGCTGATCTCGTCGGTCATCGGACCGGCTTCGAGTCCCGGCACCAGTTTCTTCGAAAATCTGAGGAACAACGCCAGATTCTTCAGATCCGCGCGGACGGCGGTGGCGATTCCCGGGTACTGCACCTTCACCGCGACGACACGGCCGTCCGCTAATTCCGCGCGGTAGACCTGGCCGATGGAAGCGGCCGCGACCGGGGTCTCGTCGAACTTCGCGAAGGCCTCGCCGAGCGGCTTTCCGAGGTCACTCTCGATGACCGTGCGCATCCCACTGAACGGAACAGGCGGTGCTTGATCACGCAGTGCGGCCAGTTTCCGCTGGAAATCGACGCGTGCGTCCTCCGGCACGATCCCGATGTCGATCACGGAGAGCATTTGGCCCAGCTTCATCGCCGCGCCTTTCATGCTGCCGAGCACGTTGACGATCTGATCTGCGGCTTCCAGCGCGCGGCGTTCGAGAATGCGCGTGCGCTCGGGTTCGGAACGTCCGAGCGTGCTCGCTTTCGTGCCCATCTGGCGCGCGGCCTGGCCCGCGGCGAACACCCCGAGCCTGCCCGTGCGGGCAAAACGGGACGTCGGGATCTCACTCGGCATCGACGACCTCCAGTTACTCAACAGTAACACCAGATAAGCGTTCCGTAATAGGAGATATCCCGTAGGCTCCCTCCCCGATGGAATCCCCGCACGTATCCGGTACGGCGAAGCCAAAGGCACGCCGCGGGCGTCCACCTGAGCAAGGACTCGCGGAACGCCGGCGCCGCCAGCTCGTCGAATCCGCCTGCGCGGTGTTCGCCTCACGTGGCTACGAAGCCGCGAGTATCTCCGATGTCGCGAAGCACGCCGGCGTCGGCCAGGGCACCGTATACCGATACTTCGACAGCAAACGCACTCTCCTCGACCACGTCTTGGACCACAGCGTCGAGCGCATGCTGGACGCCGTGCGCACCGGTGCGACCCGCGAACGCCCGCACTCGCTGGAAGAGTTCACCGCGCAGGTTCGTTCGATCGCCGAACGACTATTCGAGCTGATCGAGGCGGAACCGGACCTGATCAAGCTGGTGGTCGTCGAGGCCACCGCGATCGACGACGAGCTCAAGGCCAGGCTCGTCGGCTTGGAGAACACGCTCACCATGATGATGGCGTCCTATTTGGACCATGGCGTGCGCGAAGGCTGGCTGCGCAAGGGGCTCGACAGCCGCTGGGCCGCGCACGCGATGAACTCCTTGCTGGTACCGGGCTTTTTGCTGGCGCTACGCGGCGAAGCCACCCCTGACAGACGCGCCAGATATGTCGACGCGCTCGTTTCCTTCATCGTGTTCGGAATGCGCGGCCCCCGATGACCGACAGAGCGGCGGCTCGCAGCGAAGAACTGATCGCGGCCGCGTACAAGGTCTTCTCCACCCAGGGCTACCGCACGACCGGCGTCGCCGACATCGTGCGCGAGGCAGGCGTCAGCCACGGGACGTTCTACAACTACTACGACAGCAAACGCCACATCCTCGACGCGGTGCTCGACCACGCGGTCGGCAAGATCATCGTCGGCGTGATCGGCTCGGACGCGCCTGCGGAAGCGACCACGCTCGACGAGCTGTCCGACCAGTTCCGCGCGATCCTCACCCGGCTCTTCGCGGTGATCGAAGAGCAGCCGGGGCTGATCGAGTTCCTGATGCTCGACGCACCCGCGATCGACGGCGAGATGATCACCCGCCTGCTCGAGCTGACGTCGTCGTTCGGGACTTTGGCGATGGGCTACCTCGAAAACGGGGTCCGCCGCGGGTTCCTCGACCCGAACCTGGACACCAAGATCGCGGGCGAGAGCCTGCTCGCCCTGATGATCTCGGCCGTGGTCTCGACCATGGGCGGTTCACTCCGGCCGGCCGACCGCGACGCCCAGATCGAAGCACTGGTCGAGTTCGCCTACCACGGCATGGCCGCCGTCTAGGCTGCTGATTTTTCTCCCAATGCGGCATTGGTCAGGTTTCAGCACGCCAATGTGGCTTTCGTCAGCTCAAACCTGACGAAAGCCACATTGGGATTTTTTTGACCGGCCGGGGTCAGGGGGCTTGGAGCAGGCGCTTGACGATCTTGCCGGTCGCGTTGCGCGGGAGTTCGGAGCGGAAGAGGATTTCGCGGGGCACCTTGTAGCCTGCGAGGTTTTCCTTGACGTACTGGCGGAGGTCGGACTCGGTGAGCGGGGAGTTCTCGGCGAGTACGACGAAGGCGCGCAGGCGCTGGCCGAACTTCTCGTCGGGGACGCCGATGGCGGCGGCCTCCTTCACCGCCGGGTGGCGGTCGAGCAGGTCTTCGACCTCCTGGGGGAAGACGTTCTCGCCACCGGAGACGATCATGTCGTCGTCGCGGCCTTGCAGGTAGAGCCTGCCCTCGGCGTCGAGGTAGCCGACGTCGCCGGTGGACATCAGGCCGGACAAGGACTGTTTGGTCTCGCCGCTGGTGTAGCCCTCGAACAGGGCTCCGCTCGCGACGAAGATCCGGCCGGTCACCCCTTGCGAAACTTCAAGCCCGTTCTCGTCGAGGATCTTCACGATCGTTCCGCGTGCGGGGCGTCCGGCGGTGTCCGGGGCGACGCGCAGGTCGGCGGGTGTCGCGATGGAGACGAGTGCGACCTCGGTCGAACCGTAGATGTTGTAGAGCGTGTGGCCGAACTGAGTCATCCACTCCAGCGCCAGGTCACCCGGCAGCGCGGAACCCGCCGCGGCCACGACCTCCAGGCCGGACAGATCGTAGCCACGCAGGACGACCCGCGGCAGGTCCAGTATCCGCCGCAGCATCACGGGAACCGGCACCAGCACCGAAGCGCGGTGGGACGCCAGGTCGGCCAGTGTGGTTTCGGGGTCGAACTTGCGGCGGACGATCTGGGTCGCGCCGAGTTGCAGGCCCAGCAGCAGGAACGCCAGGCCCCAGGTGTGGAACATCGGCGCCGCGACGACGTAGGACGACTTGCGGCGCAACGGGATTCGCTCGATCAGGCCCGCGACCGGGTCCAGTGAGTCGGCCTTCCTGGCGACGCCCTTGGGCGCGCCGGTGGTGCCCGAGGTCAGGATCACCACCTGACCGGCTCGCGACGGCATCGGGACATAGCCGTCGAAGTTGTCCTGGATCAGCTCGTCCAGCGTCGGCTCGGGGACGCGCTCGTCGTGCCAGGCGACGAACCGCGGCAGGTCGACGGAGCCGATCAGTGCCTCGAACTCGTGGTCGTAGATGACCGCGTCAGCGCGCTCGCGGTCCAGCACGTCGGCCAGCTGCGGCCCGGCGAAGGCCGTGTTGAGCAGCAACGCGTCGGCGCCGAGCTTCCCGAGTGCGGCCAGCGCGTCGACGAAACCGCGGTGGTTGCGGCACATCACCGCGACGCGGCTGCCCGCGCGGATGTCGTGCGCCGACAGTGCGGCGGCCAATGCCGACGACCGCCGGTCCAAGTCCACAAAGGACAGCGTGCCGCGCTCGTCGATCAGCGCCGCGCGCTCGCCATGCTGAATGGCCGCGGCCGCGACGAGCGTCGCGGGTGACATGCCCCAGCGCAGCGCCGCTACGCCGATGCGCAACGCCTTGTCCGGCCGCATCGGCCTGGCGATGCCACCGCGCGCGAGGATGCCGACATTGACCAGTTCGTGCAGAAGGTTCACGCGACAATCCCATCGAACATGATCTGCATACCCGCTCGGATCCAGCGATCCCGCTCCGTGGCGGGATCTTCCGCCGACAGCAGCGACATCCCGCAGGCGATCATCATCCCGTTCAGCGCCTGCGCGGTGATCTCGGTGTCCATTCCCTGCCGCAGGAAGCCCTTTTCGACGCCGTTGCGCAGGTACTGCTCGGTCCCGGCGGCCATCCCGCGATAGATCTGCTGGATCATCAGTGTCATCTCCGGGTCCGCGCCCAGCGCCTCGACGAACAGCAGCCTGGTCAGCGCCCGGTCCTCGGCGAAGAGAGTGAACAGCCGCGCGCAGATGTGCTCGGTCTGCGCCCGGTAGTCGGCGAGCGAACTCGTCCTTTTTGGATCGTCCTCGACCATGACGCTCATCAGCCTGGCGGCGGCTTCGTTGACCACGTGTACCAGGATGTCGCGTTTGTTCTCGAAGTACCGGTAGAACGTGCCATGCCCGATCTGGAGCTCCGCGGCGATGTCAGCGATGCCCGCGGCGTGGTAGCCACGCTGGCTGAACACCTTGAACGCGGCGTCGACGATGTCCCGACGCCGCTGCTCGGCCCGCTGCTCCGTGGTCGTCATCCCGCACTCACCTGGTCATCGTAAGGTTCGACGCGAGGCATGTCGCCCCGCAAGTTGACGTAGTCGCCGGGCTTCAGGGTGCCACCCGCTTGACGAACTCCCCGATCCGGCGGATCGCCCTGCGCGCTTCCGGCAGGATGTCCGCGCCCGCCTGGAAGACGTGCACCTGCTTCTCCCAGACCTGAACCTCGCACTCCGAGCCCGCGGCGGCGAGCCGCTCGGCCATCAGCTCGGCGTCCGCCAGCAGCATTTCCGTGGATCCGACCTGGATCAGCGTCGGCGGCATCTCCGCCAGCTCACTGTCCACAGGGCACACATGCGGCCCGAGTTGTCCTTCCACCACAATACGTTCGTTCAGCTCGACGATCAGCTTCAGCGACTGCGGGACCAGGTACGCGTCGGTCGAGGCGTTGGGGTGCGCAATCTTCCGCGCCGGGTCGATCTCGGTCAACGGCGACAGCGCGGCGACACCGGCGGGCCGTGGCAGGTCGAGTTCGGCGACCGCCAGTGCGACCATGAACGCCAGATACCCACCTGCGGAGTCACCGGCGACGACGATCTGTTCCGGCCGGAAACCGTTGGACAGCAACCACTTGTATCCGTCGACCCCATCCGAGACGGCCGACGAGATCGGATTGCGCGGCAGCATCCGGTAGTCGACGTTCAACACCGGCCCGTCGGCTGCCGCGGAGATCCGCGAGACCAGCCGCCGATGCGTACGCAGTCCACAACAGACAAAGCCACCGCCGTGCAGATAGAGCACCACGCGGTCTTGGCTCGCGCCGAGCGCTTCGACCCACTCGGCGCGGCAGTTCGGCAGCCGGACCGGCCGCAGGTCGGTGCCCTTGCGCGCGGGCAGCAGCAGGCCCGCGTAGTCCACGAGACCCCACGGCCACGAGAACGAGGGGTACCGGACGCCCGCGACGAGCACCGGCCGGATGAAGGTACGGAGCGCGAGGGCCAAGACCCGCGCTCCGGTGCTTACTCCGTCTACGTGAACTATGCGAGCCTGCGTTTCCTCCGCGGCCGGACCATCGTTGACCTCGGGAAAGGGAACACTCATCTGCTGCCACCTCCGCCATTGGTGGTACCGCCCCACCCGTCTCCCACCGCCACCCTCAACGGAGACGCGTTCCGCGTCGCTGTTTTGGTCTGTACAGAATGACGTGTCAGTCTCTAATGTGCCACTATGACCCAGGACACATTTGGAGCACCGACCACCTGAGGTTGCCGAGTAGTTGACGATGTGTCAATATCACCGATCCTGGAGGTGAGCGCATGCAGATCCTGGAGCGGGTGCCGAAATCGTTCGTCACCTTCGGCAGGGTCTTGGTGCTCGCCGTCGACGCGCTGCGCTACATCCCGCACAAGCGCTTCCCCTGGAAGGAATTCGTCCGGCAGGCCTGGTTCATCACCAGCGTTTCCATGGTGCCGACGCTGCTCGTCGCCGTTCCGTTCGGCGTGATCGTTTCGGTGCAGGTCGGCAGCATTTCGCAGCAGGTCGGCGCGACCTCGTTCATGGGCGCGGCCAACGGGCTCGGCGTGATCCGCCAGGGTGCTCCGATCGTTGTCGCGTTGTTGCTCGCCGGTGCCGTCGGCTCCGCGATCTGCGCCGACCTCGGCGCCCGCAAGATCCGCGACGAGATCGACGCGCTCGAGACCATGGGCCTGTCCGCCGTGCAACGACTGGTCGCACCCCGGCTCGCCGCGACGCTGCTGGTCGCCGTGCTGCTGTGCGGCATGGTCTCGTTCACCGGCGTCGTCACCGGTTACGTGTTCAACGTCCTCGTGCAGAGCGGCACGCCCGGCAGTTACGTCGCGACCTTCGCCGCGTTCGCGCAGCCCGCCGACTTGATCCTCGCCGAGCTCAAGTCGGTCATCTTCGGCGGGATCGTCGCGGTCGTCGCCTCGTACAAGGGACTCACCGCCAGCGGCGGGCCGAAAGGCGTCGCCAACGCGGTCAACGCGGCCGTCGTGCTGTCGGTCGTGCTGCTCTTCGCGGTGAACGTGATCATCACGCAGCTCTACGCCGTGCTGTTCCCGCAAAGGATCGCGTGATGGCCGTCGGCTCGAAGCATCCCGTCATCCCCCGGCCGATCACGGCCGTGGCAGGGAAGCCATACGACGCGCTCGTCGGGATGGGCCACCAGATCACCTTCTTCGTGAAGGCGTTCGCCGCAATCCCGTTGACGCTCAAGAACTATCGCGCCGAGGTGTTCCGGCTGCTCGCGGACATCAGCTGGGGCAGCGGCGCGATCATCGTCGGCGGCGGGACGATCGGCGTGATGGCGTTGCTGGCCGTGTTCACCGGCGCGTCCGTCGGCATCGAGGGCTACAACGCGCTCGACATCCTCGGCATGGCTCCGCTCACCGGTTTCGTTTCGGCGTACGGGAACACGCGCGAGATCGCGCCGCTGATCGCCGCGGTCGCGTTCGCCGCGCAGGCGGGCTGCCGGTACACCGCGCAGCTCGGCTCGATGCGGATCTCGGAGGAGATCGACGCGCTGGAGTCGATGTCGATCCGGCCGCTGCCGTATCTGGTGACCACGCGGATGCTGGCCGGGTTCCTCGCGATCATCCCGCTCTACTCGGTCGGGCTCGCCGGCAACTACCTCGCGACCCAGCTGATCCTCAGCGGGCTCTACGGCCAGTCGTCGGGCACGTATCTTCACTACTTCCAGGCTTTCCTGGTGCCGATGGACGTGTTCCTGTCCGTGGTCAAGGCGGTCACATTCGTCGTGGTGGCGACGCTGATCCACTGCTATTTCGGCTACTACGCGTCCGGCGGCCCGCAGGGTGTCGGCGTCGCGTCCGGCCGGGCGATCCGCGCGAGCATCATCGTGATCGTCGTGCTGGACATGCTGATGACGCTGGCGTTCTGGGGCTTCGACCCGGGAGTGCGGATCTCGGGATGACCTACATCGACCCCTCCGGACGAGGACCGCGCGCCGCGACACTGGCCGTGCGCGGGGTCGTTTACCTGGCCGTTCTCCTGCTGATCGGGACCTTTCTTCTGCTGCAGTCTCGTGGCGCGTTCCGTGACGATTTCGCCGCCACCGCGGTGGTTTCGGACGTCGGCGACGGGCTGCCGGTCGGCTCGGACGTCAAGGTGCGAGGCGTGCTCGTCGGCACGGTCGCCGCCGTCGAATCGCAGGCGGGCACCGCGCGCCATGTCGTGCATCTGAGGCTGCGACCGGAGCAGGTCAGCGGGATCCCGGCTTCGGTGAAGGCGCGGATCGTGCCGACGAACATCTTCGGGTCGCCTTCGGTCGAGCTGGTGCCCTCGCCGGGCGACACCACGTCGTTGACCGCCGAAACCGTGATCACCAGCGACGATTCGCAGGAGACCGTCCAGCTGCAGACCGCGATGACCAAGCTCAAGGACATCCTCACGGCGGTCCAGCCGTCCAAGGTCAACGCCGCCCTGACCGGGATTTCGCAGGCTTTGTCCGGGCGCGGTGAGCAGCTCGGGAACATGGTCAGTCGGCTCGACGGCTACCTGACCGCGTTGAACGCCCAGAGCGGGACGTTCAGCCACGACGTCACCGCGCTGGCCTCCGCGCTCGAAGGCCTCCAGCGCACGGCGCCCGCGTTGCTCGACACGGTGGACAGCGCGCTGGTCACCACCAAGACCATTGTGGACAAACAACAGCAGCTCGCGGCCTCGCTGGCTGGTGGCGCGGTGGCCGTCGACACCGTGCGCGGGTTCATGAACGACAACGCCAACCGCGTGATCACGGTGATCAAGCAGAGCCGCCCGATCGTCGGCACGATCTCCAAGCAGAGCGGGGCGATCCCGGTGTCGTTCGACGCGCTCGGCCGCGGCGCGACGGCCGTGTCCGGCGCGTTCCCCGGTGGCAAGCTCACGATCGACCTGGTCATCTCGCTGTCGCCGTTCCACCTCTACACGCCCGCCGACTGCCCGCGGTACCCCGGCATGAACGGCCCGAACTGCGGTCGTCGCTTCGAAAACCCACTGCCGCCACCAGCGCCGGTCCCCGACGAAACGCCCGAGGTCGTGCCGCAGGGCGGAACGGTCGGGCCGGTCGGCAGTCCGCAGGAGATCGAGCAGCTCAACAACCTGATCGGCGGCACCGGTTCGCTCGGCGACCTGCTGCTCGGGCCGATCCTGCGCGGCCTGACGGTGGTGGTCCCGCGATGAGCGTCCGAGGTCCGCTGATCAAGCTCGTCGTGTTCGCGGTCGTCGCGATCATGGCGACGACATTGATCTGGACCACGCTCCAGAACACGGTCAGCGGTGAGACTTACGGCTATAGCGCGGAATTCACCGATGTGTCCGGGCTCAAGGTCGGCGACGACGTCCGGATCGCCGGAGTCAAGGTCGGCCGCATCGAGGACATGGAACTCGTCGACACGCGGGCCGAGGTCAGCTTCTCGGTGCAGCGTGACCAGCCCATCTTCGAGAACACGCGTGCGCTGATCCGGTATCAGAACCTGGTCGGCCAACGCTATCTCGCGTTGCTTCCCGGTGCGGGACAAGCGAAACCGCTCACCGATGGCGCCCGCATCCCGCCCGAGCGCACCGAACCTTCGCTCGACCTGACCGCGTTGCTCAACGGCTTCGAGCCGCTGTTCTCGATGCTCGAACCGGCCGACGTCAACCGGCTGTCGGAGAACATCGTGCGCGTCCTGCAGGGCGAAGGCCCGGCGCTGACCAGCCTGCTGACCCAGAGTTCGCAGCTGACCAGCGCGATCGCGTCGCGCGATGACGTGATCGGCCAAGTCATCACGAATCTGACCGGCGTGCTGGACCATTTGTCCGGCAAGGGCGATCAGCTGCAGCAACTCGTCGGGCAGACGAAGAAGCTCGTCGACGGCCTCGCCGCCAACGCCGACCCGATCTTCGGGGCGGTCGAGCGCATCGACAAGGTCAGCGGCGCGATCACCGGGCTGATCGGCGACATCCGGCCTGCGCTGAAGGACGACATCGGCAAGTTCAACCAGGTCGCGGCCCTGTTCCTCAAGGAAGGCCCGACCGTCGAAGCGACGCTGCAGGGCCTGCCGGGCTTCCTGGCCGGGCTCGCGCGGATCAGCCATTACGGCTCGTGGTGGAACCTCTACGCCTGCGCGATCGACATCAATCTCGCGCCGCTGCCTTCGGGGATCTTGCCGAAGCTTGGCGGGGACAAGCACACGGAGGTGTGCCGATGATGGCCTGGCTGAAGTCGCGGAATCCCTTGTGGGTCGGGGTGATCGGAGCCGCGGTGATCGCGCTGCTGGTCGCCGGGTCGGTCGCGTTCGGCGAGCTAGGCCTCGGGGATGCGCGCCACGAAGCCGAATTCGCGCACTCCGGCGGTATCCGCTCTGGTGACGAGGTGCGCGTCGCGGGCATGGGCGTCGGCGAGGTCACCTCGACGAGGCTCGACGGGGACAAGGTCGTCGTGTCGTTCCGGACGCGCCGGAGCGTGCACCTCGGCACGGCCACGCGCGCGTCGATCAAGCTCGCGACGCTGCTCGGCGGGCGGTACCTCGAACTTTCGCCGCTCGGCGAGGGTGACCTGTCGGATCGCATCGCGCTGGCGCGGACTTCGGTGCCGTTCGACCTGCAGAACGTGCTGCAGACAGGCACGCCGGCCGTCGAGCAGATCGACGCCGTGAAGCTGCGTGACTCGTTGCAGGTGCTGACGGACACGTTCCGCGGCACCCCGGAAGCAGGCCGTAAGGCGCTCGACGGGCTGTCGCAAGTGTCCGAAGTGGTCAGTAAGCGGCAGGGGCAGATCAGTCAGCTCATCTCGAGCGCGGACGGGATCACCAAGCTGCTCAACGAAAATCGGACGCAGGTGTTCGCGTTGATGGGCCAGGCGGACGTACTGCTCAAGAAGCTCGTCGCACGCAAGCAACTGATCACGAACATCCTGACGGATTTCCAGCAGCTCACCACTCAGCTGCAAGGCCTGCTGAACGACAACCGCCCGCAACTGCAGCCGCTGCTGGCGAACCTCGGTGGAGTCACGGACATCCTGAAGCGCAACAACGCGGCCGTCGGCGAGGCGCTGAAGCTGCTCGCGCCCGCCGCGCGCTATCTCACCAACTCGGTCGGCGACGGCAACTACCTCACGATCAACCTGCCGTACGCGATCTTCCCCGACAACCTGTTGTGCCTCACCGGCGCGGTCAAGGGGTGCAAATGAAAGCACTCGTCCTCGTGCTGGGCACCGTCGCGGCGGTGGTGACCAGCTCCTGCGCGGCGGTGGAGTCACCGCACATCACGGTGAAAGCGCAGTTCAGGGATGCCGTCGGGCTGTACGTCGGCAACGACGTGGCGATGCTCGGCATCCCGATCGGCAAGGTGACGAAGATCGAGCCGCGCGGGACGTCCGTGCAGGTCGAGCTGGAGCTGGACGCCGACGCGAAGGTCCCGGCGGGCGCTGGCGCGGTCACCGTCTCGCCGTCCGTGGTCACCGATCGACATGTCGAGTTGACGCCCGCGTATCGCGGCGGGCCGACGATGCGGGACGGCGACCTCATCCCGCTGGATCGCACGCGGACGCCGGTCGAGATCGACCGCGTGATCAAGGCCGTCGACACGCTCGCCGGTGAACTGTCGAAGACCGGGGTGCTCAAGGACGCGACCGACGTCGCCGCCGACAACCTCGCGGGCAGCGGCGACAAGATCCGGGCGACCGTCGAGGCGTTGTCCGGGGCGGTCGACTCGATGACCGACAAGCGTGACGCGCTGACCGGGTTGATCAAGAACGTCGACACACTGACCAAGGCGGCCGCGGACAACCAGGCCGTGATCACGTCGTTCACGCAGAACCTGACGCAGGCGAGCGAGCTGTTCGCGGAGGACGCTCCGGCTCTCGGCGACGCGCTGACCAGGCTCAACGGCCTGCTCGACGAAGCGGTCAAGCTCATCGGCGAGAACCGCGACACCGCGCAGAACACCTTGCGCGGCCTCAAAGTCACCACCGGGACGCTCAGCGACCACACCCGTCAGCTCGCCGAGTCCGCTGACGTGCTGCCGCTCCTGTTCCAGAATCTCGCCAACGCGGCCGACCCCGCGACCGGGCAGCTGCGAGTGCACATCGACCCGGCCGAGATGCTGCTCGACGGTCAGCTGATCAACATCCTTTGTGGACGCGTCGGCGTGCGGCTGCCCGGGTGCGGCTCCGGCAAGCTCGGCGACTTCGGGCCGGATCTCGGGATGACCGAACTGCTGCTGGGGGCGACGAAGAAATGAGAGTCCTCGCCGCTTTCGCGTCCGTGCTCCTGCTGGCAGGCTGCAGTGTCACCGCCGCCGATCTACCGCTGCCCGGCGGCGATGTCGAAGGTGAGACCTACGAGCTGAACGCCGTGTTCACCGACGCGCTGAACCTGCCGGACAAGGCGCGGGTGAAGCTCGACGGTGTGGTGATCGGGACGGTCGAGAGCATCAGCGCCAAGGACTTCACCGCGCGGGTGCGGATGGTGGTGCAGAAGGCCGTCTCGCTGCCGGAAGGCACGACGGCCGAGCTGCGCCAAGCCACGCCGCTCGGCGATGTCTTCGTCGCGTTGCATCGCGGCAAGGGGCGGGCGCTGGCGCCTGGTGCGACCTTGGGTGTCGACTCGACCTCGTCGGCGGCGACCGTCGAAGACACATTGGCCGCACTGTCCACTTTGATCAATGGTGGCGGACTGGGGCAGCTCAAGACCATCACACACGAGGTCAACGCCGCGCTCGACGGCAAGGCCGACCAGACACGTCACCTCATCGGCGAGCTGGACACGACGTTGAAGACGTTGACCGCCCGCACCGCCGACATCGACCGGATCTTGGCTTCCACCAAGGCATTGAGTGGTTTGGCCGTCGAACGGCAGGGCACGATCGACGCGGCACTGGCGGACATCACGCCCGCGTTGCAGGTGCTCTCCGAGCAGACCGGGCGGTTCACCGAGGTGCTCACGAAGGTCGCGGACGCGGGTGACACCGGCGCGCGCGTGCTCGGCCAGACCAGTGCCGACCTCAAGGCGATGCTGCGTGATCTGGGTCCGGTGCTCGACGGTTTCGGCGCGCTGAAAGACAATCTCGGTCCGACGTTGCGGAGCCTGGTCATGCTCGGCAAGCTCGTCGAAGGCGCGACCAAGGGTGAATCCGGCGTCGGCATCGCGCGGTTCGCGGGCATCACCAACCTGCCCGTGCTGGGGCCCGACGATCTCAACGGCGCGCTGGGCACCATCTCGGACAACATCAGCGACCTGATCAGGAAGCTGGGTGGACCGCGATGAGGATCTGGCTGTCGACCGTGGGCCTGCTGACGGTGTTCGCCGTCGGGCTGGCGTATCTGCTGCTCGGCGTGGTCCGCATCGACCCGACCGCGGAAGTCATGACGATGCGGGTGAACCTCGCGCAGTCCGGCGGCCTGCTGGGGCGCTCGGACGTGACGTTCCGCGGCTACCGGGTCGGCAACGTCAAGCAGATCCAGCTGGTGCCCGGCGGGGTGGCCGTCGACATCGAGGTCGACTCCACAGCCAAGATCCCCGCCGACACCGAGGCCGTCGTCGCGAGTCTTTCAGCGGCGGGTGAGCAGTACCTGGACTTTCGGCCGCGGACCGACGCCGGGCCGTTCTTGGCGAACGGCGCGGTGATCGAGGAGAAGAACACGAGCACGCCGACGCCGTTCGCGCAGCTACTCGGCCACGTGAACGGCCTGGCAGGGCAGGTCGACCCGCGAAAACTGACGCTGGTCATCGACGAGCTCGCGAAGGCGTTCAACGGCGCAGGCCCCGACTTGAAGAAGCTGCTGGACGGCGGCGACTTCCTGCTCGCAGGCCTCGAAGGAGTACTGCCTGAGACGGTCAGCATCCTCAACAACTCGTCGGTCGTGCTGGACACCGCGAACGGGTTGACCGACGAACTGGCGCGGCTCGGCACGGCAGGCGTCCGGCTCGGCGACCAGCTGCGGAAATCCGATCCCGAGATCCGCACACTGCTCGACCACAGCCCGGCGGCCTTCGACCTCGTCGACGGGCTGATCAAGGAGAACCAGCCGACCATGGCGGCATTGCTCGGCGACCTGTCGACCGTCAGCGAAGTGGTCAGCATGCGGCTGCCCGCGATCAGCGCGTTCCTGCCCGAACTCGCGCATGGTGGCGACGCACTGGCGGCGATCGTCCGCGGCGGCGCGATCCAGACACTGGTCGACGCCTACCCGCGTGCCGGCTGCGACTACCACACCCCACGCCGCCCGCCGACCATCGGCGGCAGCCCTCCTCCCCCGCTCGACGTGCACTGCACCGACACCCGCGTGACGGTGCAGCAACGCGGCGCCCAGAACGCGCCACGCCCAGGGGGACCTTTGCCTGTACCGGTTCCTGTTCCCGCCGCCGCTCCGGAGGTGACGACATGGTTCACCCGCTATCCGCAGCTGCTGGGCCAGTAAGGAGAATCGCCGTGGACGTACTCGAAGAAGAAGCCGTTGAGGTTAAGGAAAAGCGCCCGTTCCCGGTCCGCAAGCTCGGCTTCGCAGTGCTGGCACTGGCAGTGCTCGCCGCCGGTGCGTTCTTCGCCTGGCAGTACAAGACGAAGTCGGACGCCACCGCCGCGGGCGACGCCGCACTGGCGACCGCCCGCTCCTACGCGGTCACGGTGACGACGTACGACTTCCAGAACCTGGACCGCAACTTCGCGGACGTCCTCGACGGCGCGACCGGCGAGTTCAAGGACCAGTACACGGGCGCCTCCGGCTCCCTACGCCAGCTGATCCAAGAGGCGAAGGCGACCGCACGAGGCACGGTCGTCGAGTCCGGCCTGAAGTCCGCGACGGTCGACCGGGCCGAGGTCCTGCTGTTCGTCGACCAATCGGTCACCAACGCGGCGACCAAAGACCCCCGCGTGGACCGGAACCGGGTCCTCATGACCCTGGAGCACCACGACTCCCGCTGGCTCGTCTCCTCGCTCCAACTCCTGTGAAACCCCGAATGCGGCTTTCGTCAGGTTTCAGCGTCCCAATGTGGCTTTCGTCAGCTCTGAGCTGACGAAAGCCACATTGGGATTTTTTTCAGCAGCGGGCGGGACCCGTGCCCGGGGTTCAAGGCTTGGCTGGACTTTCTCCTGCTGGAAGGTCGCTCTCGGCTGTGGGGTTTGGGTTCCATTGGGTCGGGTGGGGTGGTGGGTCGCTGCGGAAATGTTCATACGGGACCGCCCTGGTTCCACCCCAACAAACCCAAACCCCGAGCGAGCCCCAGGAAAGACTCGGATTCAGCGAGGGAGAGGGTCACCCGCGAGAAGGCGGGCATGGGCTTCGCGCAGGTCAGGCCCGGGATCCAGGCCGAGTTCGTCGGCCAGCTGGGTGCGCGCACGGTTATAGGCGAGCAAGGCTTCGGCGCGCCTGCCCGCGTGATGCAGGGCGTGGACGAGCAGTGCCCAGAGGGATTCGCGGAGCGGGTGCTCGACGACCAGGCCTTGGAGTTCACCGGCGACGTCGGCGTGTTCGCCGCAGGTCAGGCGAGCTCGGAGGTAGTCCTCGAGCACGGCGAGGCGGGTTTCGCCGAGGCGGGCGAGGTCGGCCTCGGCGCCGCCGAGCAGCGCGACGTTGGCCAGTGGCTCGCCGCGCCAGAGGCCGAGCGCGCGGCCGAAGAGTTCCACGGCTTCCGGATGCCTGGACTCGCGTAATGCTTGCCTGGCAAGGCGGACAAGGTCTTTGAAGACCGTCAAGTCCAGCTCTCCGGGACGCACCACCATGAGGTAGCCGCCCGGCCTCGTCTCCAGCCTGGCCACTCCACCGTCCACTGAGGACAGTATACGGCGTAATGCGGCGATCTGGCTGCGCAGGTTCGCCACCGCCGATGACGGTGGATTGTGCCCCCAGATGACGTCTACCAGCCTCGATACGCTGACATCCTGATTCGGAGCCAGCAATAACGCGGCCAGTAAAGATCTTCGGCCCGGTGCTTTCACCGGAATGATACTGTCCGCCGCTCTTAGTTCGAGCGGTCCCAACACGCGAAACTCCACAGCCACCCCACTGTCTTTCGCAATGCCAACTGAACGCAGGATCGCAGGCAGCACACCAAACGCAACACTCCTGCACGCATGGTCACCCCAACGGGCAATCGCTTTCCGTGTATCTACCTCGTGCGAACTTTGTATCTGCGAAGCGGATGCTCGAATCGTCCTGGTTGATACGGATCGAGGGGAAATCACGTGAAAAGATCATCCAAGCTCATCACCCTGCTGGCGGCTTTCGCTTTGCTGATCAGCGGCTTCTTCGGGGTCGCCTCGGCGACCTCCGCCGATGTGGCGGCCCAGCCTGACTCGAGCAAGGTCATCGGTCAGCGGACCGAAGCCGCGCACCTGGACCAGGTCCGCACCGCGGGCACGCTGGGTGCGATCTCCTACCGGCACCTGTGGTGCGGGGTCAAGGGCGACTTCCACCTCAACCTCACCGGACTGGGCGCTTATGACGGCCAGGCCGTCGCGGTGACCGTCGTCCAGGCAGGCACCAGCGGTTCGGAGTTCTTCGGCGCCGCACGTATGCGGGTCAACAACGTTTCAGTGTGGGCGGGCAACGTCACCGCCTGGGTCTCGGTCGAGTGGGGCGAGCCCCTCTGCGTCTGGACCCACTACGTAGCCATCTAAACGCGATAAAGCGGGCTTTATCCCACCCCGGGATAAAGCCCGCTTTATCCTGTCTCAGACTCGGACGCCAAGGCGGGCCAAGAGGGCCAGTGGGCGTTGGTAGTACGGGCCGAGCAGGCGGGGGATCGCGTCGAGAACATAGGCGTCCGCGCCGATCAGGATGCGCGGGCGGTTGCGCTCGACGCCGCGGATGATCGCGCGCGCCGCGCCTTCGGGGCTGGTGCGGGCGATCTGGGCGAACTTCTCCGCGTCGCCCGCCTCCGTTCCGCGGGCGTCGCGGGCGATGTTGGTGCGGATACCGCCGGGGTGCACGCAGCTGACCTTCACCGGGCGCTTGGCGATCAGCATCTCCTGGCGCAGCGACTCGGTGAACCCGCGTACCGCGAACTTCGCCGCGTTGTACGCGCTTTGCGTTGGCACGCCGACGAAACCGAACACGCTCGACACGTTGACCAGGTGCCCGTCGCCCGAGGCGATGAGGTGCGGCAGGAACGCCTTCGAGCCGTGCACGACGCCCCAGAAGTCGATGTTCATCACCCAGTCGAGGTCTTCCCAGCGCATCTGCTCGACCGTCGCCTGCAGCGCGACACCCGCGTTGTTGACGACCAGGTTGATCACGCCGAAGTCGGCGACGACCTCGTCGGCGTGACTGAGCACGGCCTGCCGGTCGGCGACGTTCAGCTCGTACGCCTTCGCCTCGGCACCGGCTTTTTCGCACAGTGCGGCCGTTTCCGCGACCCTGGTGAGGCTGATGTCGGACAGCGCCAGCCGCATACCGCGCTCGGCCAGCGCCAGCGCGAGTGCCCTGCCGATCCCCGAACCCGCTCCGGTGATCGCCGCGACCTTGCCGGCCAACCGTTTCATCAAGCAACTCCCGTCAGTTTGCGTGCCCGTGACCCGGTGAGCTCGAAGTCACCGGTGTCCACCTTGCGTGTCCGCAGCCAGTACTGCCAGGTGAAACCGGGCCAGATGGTCCGGTTCACGCCTTTCGAGTCGAGGTACCAGCTCGTGCAGCCGCCGGTGCTCCACACCCCGCTCGCGAGTTTGCGCTGGATCTCGTCGTTGAACGCGGCCTGCACGCTCGCCCGCACCTCGAACGCCTCCGCACGGCTGCGCCGCACCATCCGCATCGCGTCGAGCGCGTACCGGATCTGCGATTCGATCATGAACACGACCGAGTTGTGCCCGAGCCCGGTGTTCGGGCCGAGCAGGAAGAACGCGTTCGGGAACCCATTGACCGTGATCCCGAGGTGGGTCTGGATGCCTTCGTCACGCCACTTCGAAGCCAGGTCGACGCCCTCGCGCCCCTTGATGTCGAGGTAGTCGAACGAGTCCGTCACGTGGAACCCGGTCGCGTAGATGATCGCGTCGACCTCGCGCTCGACACCGCCGCTCGTGACGATCGAGTGCTCGCGGACCTCTTGGATGCCGTCGGTGATCACGTCGACATGACCGCTGGTCAGCGCCCGGTAGTACTTGTTCGAGCCGAGCACGCGCTTGCAGCCCAGCGTGTAGTCCGGCGTGACCTTCCGCCGCAACTCCGGATCGGCGATCTGCTTCGCGATGTGCCGCTTGCCGAAGTACTCCCCCACCTTGAGGATGCCGGGGTGACCGTTGAAACCGACGGCCAGCGACTCGGCCGCCCAATAGACGGCGTTGCGGTAAGCCTTGCGCACCAACGGAACCCGCTCGAAGAGCCGTTGCGTCGACTCCTTGATCCGGCCGTTGCCGCGCGGCAGCACCCACGGCGGCGTCCGCTGGTACAGGTGCAGCTCGGAAACCTCGCCGACGATCTCCGGCACGAACTGGATCGCCGAAGCGCCCGTGCCGACCACCGCGACGCGCTTGCCGTGCAAGTCGTATTCGTGGTCCCAGGTCGCCGAGTGGAACGAGTGCCCCTTGAACCGCTCGATGCCGGGCAGCGCGGGGATGTTCGGGATGTGCAGCGCGCCGACGCCCGCGACCAGGAACTGCCCGCGGTATTCACCCTTCGAGGTACCGACGACCCACTGGTTGTCTTCCCACCTCGCGGAGGTCACCTCCTCGCCGAACCGGATGTGCTCGCGCAGGCCGTACTTATCGGTCAACTCCTTGAGGTAGTCCCAAATCTCGGGCTGCCTCGAGTACGCGCGCGACCAGTCGGCCTTGGGCTCGAAGGAATACGAGTACATGTGCGATGGCACGTCACAGGCGCAGCCGGGATAGCTGTTGTCGCGCCAGGTTCCGCCGATATCGTCGGCCTTTTCGAGCAGGACGAAGTCGTTCCGTCCCTGCCGCTTGAGCTGAATGGCCATACCCAGCCCCGAAAACCCGGTGCCGATGATGATCACTTCAGGCATGCGCGATCCTCCAGATCCGGGCCGCCACCTCGGCGGATCGTTCGTACGGCAGCATGTGTCCCGTACGAGGGAACACGGTGAACTCGGCCGCGGGCAGCGCGCGGGCGATCGCGCGCGCCGTGCTCGGCGGAGTCAGCTTGTCGACGTCGCCGACCAGCACCGCGGCCGGAATCTTGCGAAACACGCTCAGCGCCTTGACCCGGTCGTGCCGCAGGATGGAACCACGGAACCTGGCCATGCTCGCCGGATGCGCGCGAGCCATCTGCCTCGCGGTCTCGGCCACCGCGGTCCTTTGTGGACGAGCGCCGAACAGCAACGGCCGCAGCAGCACTGATGGCAGCGCCCGAGCACGTGGATCACGCCTGGCCGTACGCAAAGCGGCGACCTGTTCCAGCTTCAGCATCCATGGTCTCATCCGGAACGGCCCCGCGCTGGTCGCGACGAACACCGCGCCCGCGACCCGCTGCCGGACGAGCTCCGGGTGCCGCTCGCCGAGCGCCATGATCGTCATCCCGCCGAGCGAATGCCCGGCGAGCACGACCTTTCCAGCGGCTCGCTGCTCGATCAGCTCGGCCAGGTCATCGCCCAGCCTCGCGATCGACGGCTCGCCTGCACCGGAACGCCCATGCCCGCGATGGTCGTAGCGCAGCACCCGGACTTCCGGGCCGAGCGCTGCGACGACGTCGTCCCATGACGTGTGATCGCAGGTCCAGCAGTGCGCGAGCACCACCGTCACCGGCGCGGCCGGTCCCGATTCAACGACGTGCAGCGCCACGCCGTCGCTCGTGATGAACCGATTCCTTTGCTGCGTAACGCTTTCCGACGGCAGCGCGGTCATCGAGCCGCCCTCGGCATCAGCTGGGAGCGGCGCCAGAGCGCACGCACGAGCCGCCCCTTGAGCATCCCGGACTCCTCGAAGAACGCGATGAGCTTCTCGGCCATGAACGCCAGCGTCTGCCGGTAGTGCGGGTTCTTCAGCGCGGCGCGGCGGCCGTCGCGCGGCCGGATGCCGACCGCCTTGTACACGCGCGGGTGAATCAGCATGATCGCGACGAGATTCGCGGCGATCGCCACGACCATCCGGTTGACGAACAGCTCGAACCGGTTCAGCTCGGCCGCGCTGCGTACCAGCTCGGTGCGCGCGAAGCTGATGTGGCGGGCCTCTTCAAGCACGTGGATGCGGTTCAGCATGCGCATGTGCGGCTGGACGTTTTCGTCGTTCATGCTTTCGCGCTGGCCGCGGTCGAGAATCTCCTCGATCAGCAGCGCCAGGCCGTAACTGGCAGGCCCGACCGGCAGCAGCGAGATGAACTTCATCGCCCGCGCGGCCACGCGGGGCTGGCGATAGGCACGGATGCCGGACTTCTCGATGAACCTGGCGAACATCGTCGAGTGGCGGCATTCGTCGCCGATCTCGGTCAGCGTGTAGCGCACCCTGGGCGTCGCCGGGTCACCCTCGGTGACCAGGCGCAGCAGGATGTGCATGAGCGCGGCCTCGGCGTAGATGCCGTAGCTGACCATGCTGACGGCCTCGTGTTTGCCCAGCTCGAGGCGCTGTTCCGGAGTCATCTCCTGCCACAGCTCGGTGCCGTAGAGGGTGATCCGGTGATCGGGGATGAACGGGACGCCTGGCGCCCACGGCGCGTCCCAGTCGATGTCGACTTCAGGGTCGTAGTAGCGGTCGGCCGACGAAGTGAGCAGGCGCCGGGCGACTTTCTCCTTGTCAGGTGCGGTCATCATTGAACCCCTGTTACCTGAAGTAGCCAGTACCAGCAGTACGTGATACTTCCGGTACTATCCAACGCATGCCCGGGAGTGTCAACCGTCAGCGGACGGACGCTCGCACCGAGCGCTGGCGCGAACACAAGCTCGCGCTGCGCCGGGAGTTCGTCGACGCGGCCTTCCGCGCGCTCGCGGAACACGGACCCGAAGTCAGCATGGACGAGATCGCCGCCGAGGCAGGCACCGTCAAACCCAAGCTCTACCGGCATTTCGCGGCCAAGTCGGACCTGGCAGGCGCCGTCTCCGAGCGGATGGGCGAGATCCTCTGGCAGCGACTGCTGCCCAACATGAACCTGCGCGACGCGCCGCGCGTGACGATCCGGCGCGGCCTCGAGGCGTACGTCAACGTCGTCGACGAGTACCCGAACGTCTTCAAGTTCCTCATGCGCACCGACTCCGAACCGCTGATGGAGAGCGGCAAGGAGATCGCGGGCGTCATCGCGAACGTCCTCAAGGAGTTCCTGAGCGCCACCGATCTCGACGCCGAGCTGGCGGATCCGAGCGCGTATGCCGTGGTCGGGGCGGTCGGCGCGGCGACTGAGTGGTGGATGCGCACCCGCACGATGCCCAAGGACAAGTTCGTCACGCACCTGGCCACCATGACCTGGGGCGCGCTCGACGCGGTGCTGCGCGAACAGGGCATCACACTCGACCCGGACCGCGCCGTCGAGCTGTGAGGTTGCTGTGCATCAGCCGGGCGCAGGTGTTTTCCGCGTCCGCCCTATGGTGATCTGGTTTCAACGACCTGCCGGACGGGGAAGGAGTAACCATGCGCGTGCCGCGGCCGGTTCTCCTCGTGCTCGTCTGCGCGCTGGTCGCGCTGCCGATCGCGGGCTCCGCGGTCATCCTCCAGCCGGACGACGTGCCGGTCGCCGAAGTTCCGGTCATCGAGACACCCACCCCGCAGATCGCTCCGCGAGCCAGTGAAGGCGGGCCCGAGGCCACCGCCGAAGCCGCGCCCGTGGTGCCGGCCGGCCTGGCACCGATTGGTGCGCTGTTCTCCGGCGACGGCCACTACTGCACCGCAAGTGTGGTCCACAGCGACGCCGGCGACCTGGTGCTGACCGCCGCGCACTGCCTCCACGAAGGCGAGGGCGGCGACTACATCGACGACATCTCGTTCGCGCCGGGTTACCACGACGGCGTCGCGCCGTACGGCATGTGGACGGCCGTGAAGACGCTGGTCTCGCCGGGCTGGATCGAGTCGTCGGACCCCGACCTCGACGTCGGCTTCATCACCGTCCGGCAGAACGGCAACCCGCACCCGATCGAGAGCGTCACCGGCGCGAACGAACTCGGCGTCGCCCGCGGCTTCGACAACCAGATCACCATGACCGGCTATCCGGACGACGCCGAGGCGCCCGTGGTCTGCACGAACACGACCGCCCGCGAGTCGGAGTTCCAGATGCGTGTCGACTGCGCGGGTTTCCCGGACGGCACCAGCGGCGCCCCGTGGGTCACCGGCGCCGATCCGGCGACCAAGCTGGGCACTGTCATCGGTGTGATCGGCGGTTACCAGTTCGGCGGCGACGAGGCCGACACCTCCTACAGCAGCTACTTCGACACCGACGTCCAGAGCCTGTACGCGCAGAGCACCGCGCTGGGCTGAGATGATGCGTCCATGAAGCCCATCGTGGACGTACCGATCACCGGCGAACCCATCCGTCTCGGCCAGTTCCTCAAGCTGGCCGGCATCGCCGAAGACGGCACCCACGCCAAGGACCTACTCGACGCCGACGAGGTCACCGTCAACGGCGAACCCGAGATCCGGCGCGGCCGTCAGCTGGTCAACGGCGATGTCGTCGGCGTCGGTTCGCAGCAATGCCGAGTCACCCTGGGCTGATTTCCCGCCTATCCTCGGGTGCATGTGCCGGAACATCACCACACTTCGTGGCTTGGAACCGTCCGCGACCGCCGAGGAGATCGAGGCGGCCGCACGCCAGTACGTGCGCAAGATCAGCGGCGTGCAGACCGTCACCGACAGCACCCGCGAGGCGTTCGAAGCGGCGGTCGCCGAAATCACCGCCATCAGCACCCGCCTGCTGAACGAGCTGCCGCCGCGCCGCCAGCCGCCCGCGACGGTCCCGCCGCTGCGCCGCCCGGAGGTCCAGGCCCGGATCGCCGCGCGCGCTCAGGGGCAATGAGGCGGTAGCCACCCCCGGCGGGCCCGATCGCTTCAGGCGGCTTGCCCGGCTGAGCGGCGTCGGCCAGGCCATTGTCAGCGGCAAAGGCCCTGGTCTTGTCGGTGGCGGCGATTACGCTGCGGCGAAGCACACGAGGAGGTGGCCCATGGGGGCTTCGTACTGGACGTATCGCGGCAAGTTCGACGGCGATCCGATGAAGACGTTGCACGAGATCCGGGAGCGGATCTTCCTCGAGCGTGACTACCTCTGGGAAGAGGACGAACCGCACCCCGCCTCCGTCGAGGAACTGATGGCGAACGAGATGACGCAGGAATGCGGCACCCACTCGGCGCTGGACGTCTCCCGGTTCATCGCGGCCGACGACCCTGACGACTTCGGCACCATCCGGCCGCTCACCTCCGCCCAGCTCATCGCCGCGTTCGGCACCGAGGACCCCACGATCGCCGACTACGAACGCGAGCAGAACGCCGACCTTCTCTACCTGGCGCCGCGCTGGAGCGCGACGTGCGCGTTGCTCTACGAAAACGGCACGGCCGTGGAGCTGGCGCTCTGGGGCATCTCTGGAGACTGAGCCGGGCGGAAGATTCGAGGTGAATCCTTCGAACACGACCGGCTACGAACGCGTGTTCGAGTTGTCCCCATGTTGTCCCCACCCTGTGGACAACTAGGGATCGCGCCGAGTGCCACCGGCAGACAGGCGGCCCACGAGTGTCTATCAAGACCTGCGGTCGTGGCCGGTATGGGCCTGATCCTGATACACCCGGAGGACGTGCTGCCCACCTTCACCGTCCGCGGCAATACCACTCCGTACGTCGGTGTCCGGGGCGATCCGTCGGCACGCCGAACGTCACCTACCGACTCAAATTCGCCGACACCGAAGTCGACGCCTGGACCGTCAACGCAGGCGCGACCTCAGGCAAGTACGGACGATTCACGCCTGGCGACGGAGAGCAGCACGCACATGACAACGATCATGTGATCGTCTGCCATCCGGCAAGTCTTCAAGCGCATCGACACCTATTTTTCTTTTGGCTCCGGCGTTCCGTTTGGCCACACACAGGGCGAGCTGACGCCGAGATACAGCAAACCCTGCGCATTAGTCTCGATACTCATCCGGAATCCGTTCGCAGGGTTTTCCGCAAAGAGGCGGGAGCTCGCGTCGCTGGTGATCTGAAACCCGCTGACCTTCCACCATTCACGGAGGGCAGCGAAGTTTTCCTGCGGAACGCTGGTGCGCGTGTTCACGACCTGAGCGTCACGCGTAGCGAAGACGCGCCCCTTCGGGCCCTGGTCGGTGGGGTCATCGCACGCCATGGACTCCTTGCGGAAGTCATCAGTCAGTCGCGTGTCAGGGCCGAGCGCCTTCCTCCCCTGCTCCATGAGATCGTCAACTCGCTGGTTTGCCTCTTTGACGGTGATCGTCGACTTCAATGATGTTCCCGAAGGGTTGTCGTCTCCACACGCGGTCAACAGGACCGCGCATACCGCTGTACATGTGATGCCGAGTATCAGTCTCAGGCGTTTCACTATTGGCCTCCTAGCGCGGCGGGTGGCCGGCAATAACCTCACCCATGCCTGCCAGTGCCGGGTTTCGCGGGTCCCAATACTGACTGTGAGCATCCGAACTGTAGCCGAACATCCAGCCACCAGGCCCTGGGTCGGCGTTGATGACCCGGCCGCCGAAGCTCGGATCCGTTGGATCGTTTCCTTGCGCTTGAGTATCAGGAACAAGGTCGTTGTCGGCAGCGATGGAGTAGATCTGGTCACCGGGATAGTGCAACTGGCTTGCATGGTGGACGCCCATACCTGGACTGCCGACGTTGATCACGTTGCCAGGAGCCATCCCTTCGTCTCGCATTGCTAGTCCGACCACTGTGGTGCCGTAGCTGTGTCCCACTACAGTGCTATGCGCAGGACCGTCTTTATGCGATTCGCTGAGTCCATTTTGGAAGTCCACGAGAGCATGCTTCCCGTTGTTCGCGTAGTCTTGGAAAATTGCGTTCGGGATCTCGTTTGGCGCGTCGTAGCCCATCCAGGCGATGACGGCGTTTCCGCCCGTGGCGTCCACCTTGTCTGCAGCCCGCTGCATGACGTCCGCACGGTCGATACTGGTTCCGAACGAAGGCAGGTCGGAGCTTGTGCCTGGAACGTATGTCGCGACGTTCTTGGCGGCGTCAGGGTTTCCGGTGGAGAGAATGACTTTGCCGTCGTTGGCCGTGTCGAGGCCAAGCAGGTAATGCCGCCTCGAATCGGGCGTTCCTGGCGGGTCCGCCAGTGCCTGCTCGATCCTGTCGAGACCGCCGACCTTGCCATTGGCTTCGTCGAGTTTTGCCTTCAGCGCATCGAATTCATGTTGGTCATTGAGCTTGATCTCTCCCCCGCCTGAACGGGGAAAGGTGTCAACCTTCCGTTGCAGCTCGTCGCGTTCCTTGCGCCACCGCTCATGCTCGCGGTCGAAGAGGATACGGTTCGCAATGTCTCGTTGTGTAGCTGAGAACCCGTTTCGCGGACCGACGAGTTCAGGCCTGTCTTTGGCAAGCCGAGTGCGTTGTGCTTCGCTCAAGGTCGACCAGTATGCGGCGTTCTGCGCAGCCGTTGCACCCTCCGGTGGTGGCGCTGGGATCGACAAGGAGCCGAGAGCGTCGCCTGCGTTGCCCGCGGCGGCGAGACTGGTGTGCTCGTTGTCATTAGCTCCGGCGTCGATCGTGTGCCCGGACAAGATGCGGTCGAGCACGATGCACAGGTCATCGTCGACGTCTGTGGCGCTGCGGATGACCTGCTCGACTCGGTCTTTGAGTTCGGCGGCGATCTTCTGCCGCTCACGCGCGACCGCATCCTTTTGATCCTCAGGCGTGTCCGGCGGCGGGCCGTTGTCCACGACCGCACCGTTGTCACCGATCGTGAAGCGATGCGCGGCCGCAAGATGCTCGGCGTCGGATACCCCGTGCATGATGCCCAAGATCGCGTCGCCGGTATCACCAAGACCTCGCCGAGCGGCGGCGACCTCGGCTGCGTACTCCTCCAGCGTGTCGATGATCTGATTCACCGCGCCCGCGGCAGCGCTCGCAGCGGCACCCGACCATCCATACGGCGCATTGATATCGCGCAGGTCATCCGAAAGCGCGAGGAGCTTGTTGTACTCACCGTTCAACGGACCTACCGAGTTCTGCATTGGTCCGTTCTGCCAACGCTTGACCTCGCCCCATGTGGCCATCAGGACGGCCTCGGACCGGTCGTTGGGCGCGCCTGAACCATCAGGTCGTGGCTCGCGTCCACCTCATTCGAACTGTAGCGATCAGCGGCCTTGGCCATGCTCGACGAGTGCTCATCGAGCTGGCCCTCAGCGGCCTTTTCACGGCCTTGCCACGCTTGGATCACCGCTGCCAGCTTCGGCACACAGCGCGCACCCGGCATTCCAGCGTCCCCGGTCGGCAGCACAGCGGCGCAGTCGACACCTCGCAGGCCGTCCGCCACACGCCCGGCAGCTCGGCCAGTATTTCTGATCTTGTCAATCACAACCTGATAGCCCGACACGCGGCCTCCCCCCCCGTAGTCAACCGGTGACACTACGGGGTCAAGGAAGGCCGTTTCAACGCCCGAACCCCAGGAGGGGGAGGCATACCTACCAGCTCAAGGGTCTCTACTTACCCTCGACTGAGTAGAACTACTCACCGGGCTCGGTGCCGGTCCCGCCCAGCTCGTCCCCCTCAGCATCCAAGGTAAACGTCCGCAGCGACCGGAAGTGGTTGTGGTACAGACGCCTAGGTAATCCTGATCGTGTCGGCTGACTTGTTGTCCGCTTGAAGGGACCTGCGCCACTCGCGCCCCAGCGACTCCCACTCGCCCGGTGCGTACTTGTACGCGTCTTTCATGCTCTCCACCCTGGTGCCGAAGTGTCACCAGGCGAGCGTGTTGGAAGCGCTGTGCTCGCTCATCCGCGTACTGACAAGATCGCCTCTGACCAGCGTTTCCACTGGTCAGAGGCGCTATGCGGAAGCGGAGGGATTTGAACCCCCGGTTGGTTTCCCAACGCTCGCTTTCAAGGCGAGTGCATTCGGCCGCTCTGCCACGCTTCCCTGCCGCAAGCCTAACGGGTCACGGCTCGAGCTCGGTGAGGTGTTCGAGCACTCGGCCGAAGGCGGCGCCGATGGTCGCCTGCTCGGCTGGGGTGAGCAGGTCGATCAGGTGCTCGCGGACGCCGAGCACGTGCGTGGGGGCCGCCTTTTTCAGCAGGTCGGTGCCCGCTTCGGTGAGCTCGGCGATGACGCCGCGCTTGTCCTCCGGGTCGCGGTCGCGGCGGAGTACGCCCGCCAGCTCCATGCGGCCGACCTGGTGGGAGAGCCTGCTCTTGGTGGAGCCGAGCATCTCGGCGAGGTCGCTCATCCGCATGCGCTTGTCTTCCTGCATGTCGACGCAGACGAGCACCTCGTAGTCGGTGAGCGACACGTCGTGCTGATCGGCGAGTTCGCGGTGCAGGCGCTGACGCAGGCGCAAGGTCGCGACGATGTAGGAGCGCCAGGCGAGTCCCTCCGACTCAGACAGCCATCGCACGTCCTCACGCTCCTCGCTCATGCCTGGCAGAGTAGAACGTTGATCGCCACCACCGATGCACCGCCTGCTGGGTTATAAAACTCTGCCAAAGATCGCCCGAAGGGGGATTACGAAACGGTTGAGAGTCGGCGGTAAAAGGCGCATCCTTACTTGTCAGAGGGTGGACGGGGCCGTACAAGGCGAGTCACCAGGCAACGCCGGTACGTGACCTTCCAACCGGGAAGGACAGGTGGTTGCGTGATCGCTGATTTCCCGCGGTTGACTGCCTGCTGTGTCCCCGCGAGCGGTGCGGACTGATCCCGACCCGGTCGCGATTGCGAACAGCACGCACGGGTTCTTCGTAAATGCGCTCGGCAAGATTCTCGCGCATTCGGCGTAGTTCGAGCCTGTTTCGGTCACGGCCTCTTCGACCGTGCCGGCAGCGCTGAACGCCGGCCCGGCAGCGGCCAACCGCCGATTCGGATTTTTCGACCTCGATTGACCAGGGGCGCGGCGCTGGAGTTCAGTGCCGCGCCCCCGGCCTGCGCGCGGGCTACGCTGTGGCCGTGCGATTCGACGATGACTCCGGGCTGGACATCTCCGAGATCCAGGACTCGCGTGGTGAAGGTGGCGGCGGTGGGATCGGGGGCCGGGTGGCGCTCGGTGGCGGTGGGCTCGGCATCGTCGGGCTCGTCATCTACTTCCTGTTCTCGCAGTTCGGCGGCGGCCTGAGCCAGCAGGCAGGCGGGCTGCCAGGGCTCGAGAGCGGCGGCTCGACCGGGAACAACACTTCGCTCGCGACCGAGTGCAAGACCGGCAAGGACGCCAACGCCAAACATGACTGCGCGATCGTCGCGATCGTGAACTCGATCCAGGACTACTGGACGCAGGAGTTCTCGCGGTCCGGCTCGACCTACCGCAAGGCGCCGACCAAGTTCTTCACCGGCGGCGTGAACACCGGCTGCGGCAGCGCGAGCTCCGATGTCGGCCCGTTCTACTGCCCGGCCGACTCCAAGGTCTACATCGACCTGTCCTTCTTCGAGGAGCTGCGCACCCGGTTCGGCGCGCAGGGCGGCCTGTTCACCGAGGCCTACGTGCTCGCCCACGAGTACGGCCACCACGTGCAGAACCTGACCGGCGTGTCCAAGAAGGGCACCGGCACCGGCCCGACCTCCGGCTCGGTCCGCCTCGAACTGCAGGCCGACTGCTACGCGGGCGTCTGGGCGAACCACGCCACCTCGACACCGGCCGAGAGCGGCAAGCCGCTGATCACCGACGTCACCCAGGACGACATCAAGCGCGCGCTGGACACGGCGTCCCGCATCGGCGACGACTACATCCAGACCAAGCTCGGCGGCGGCCGCGTCGACCAGTCCAAGTTCTCGCACGGCTCGTCCGCCCAGCGCGAGAAGTGGTTCACCACCGGCTGGGAAACCGGCCAGCCCGCCAAGTGCGACACCTTCGGGGCCAAAGACCTCGGCTGACCCGCCACGCGAAAGGCCCGCCATCTCAACTGAGATGGCGGGCCTTTCGCGATTGGTTACGCGGCCGCGTGGTCGGAGTCGACTCCGGCCTCACGGTCACCGAGGATCCGCATCGCCGAAGCCCGCTTGGCCTTCGCGTTCGCGGTGCTGCCCACGGGCGACACGCCGTTCACGTCGGCTGTGCTGTACGCGAAGCTGCCGAGCGCCCACGCGACGGCGTCGGAGTTGCGGTCCAGCGCCACCCGGTCGACGTTGCCGAGGTTGTCGCAGGCCTGGTGGTAGCACTTGTCGTAGGCGACGTCGGCGGTGCCGCCGAACTTCACCACCTGTGCCGCGGTCTTCTTGCCCTCGGCGCCGGTGAACAGGCCACCCGCCGGGATGCCGACGGCGATGAACTGGCCGTAGTCGGAGCGGCCGGTGAAGTCCGTGCCCTCGATCGGCAGATTGCGCGACGCGAAGTAGTCGGTGAAGTTCTTCTCGATCTGCGCCGAGCCGTACGGGCCTGGGCCGGCGCCGGTCGCGTCGGAGTCATCGCCGTCGTAGGCGAAGTACGCCGCGTTCGGCGAGCCGATCATGTCGAAGTTCAAGTACAGCGCGATGTTCAGCTGCTCTTCGAAGCTCAGCTGGTTGACGTAGTGGGTCGAGCCGACCAGGCCGAACTCCTCGGCGCTCCACCAGCCGAAGCGGACCCCGTTGTTGACCTTGGGGGTGGCGCCGAGCTGCAGCGCGGTCTCGAGCAGCGCGGCGGAGCCGGTGCCGTTGTCGTTGATGCCGGGGCCCTCGGGGACGCTGTCCAGGTGGGAGCCGAGCATCACCACGTTGTCCTTGCGGCCCGTCTTGGTCTCCGCGATGACGTTGTAGCTGGTGCGCGGCTCGAGCACGGTCCGCAGCTCCAGCGTGACCGCCTGACCTGCCTTGCCTGCGAGCACGGCGCCGTCCGCGGCGGTGACGCCACCGGTCGGGATCTTCGCGGCGGCCGGGTCGCCCAGCGTGCCGTTGAGTGAGCCGTCGGTGTTGTTGTAGACGATCGCGCCGATGGCACCGGCGGCCGCGGCGGTCGCCTGCTTCTGCGCGAAGGTGCAGCCACCGCGCTTGATCAGCACGATCTTGCCGGTCACGCCGGTGTAGTCGCCCGCTTCACAGCCGGAGGTGTCGTCGACAGCGGCCAGAGCGAGCGGCGCGGTGATGCCACCGACGGGCGTCGACGGGGTGTAGGTCATGGCGATGATGGGCGTCGCGGCGCCGCCGACCGTCAGCTTCTCGGCCAGAGTCTGGCTGAAGGTGAACGGGAACTCCTGGCGCGTCACGTCGAAGCCGGCCGCTTCGAGCTTGGTCGCGACGTACTCGGCGGACTTCTTGTGGCCTTCGGTGCTCGCGGCACGCGTTTTGCCGTTGGCGTCCGAGATGCGCTGCAGTGCGATGAGGTGGCGGTTCACGCCGTTGACATCGACCTTCTGGACCAGCTTCTTGGCGAGCGCGGTGGGGTCATCGGCCTTCGCCGCGGTGGCGGCGGGCGCGGTGCCCAGTGCCAGCGCAGCGCAGGCGGTCAGCACGACCGCGGGCAAGTGTCTTTTGCGAGCTTTATGCATGGTCGAAGACTTTCATGCGTACTGACTGATACGTCAATGCTGCATTCGGCGGTAGTCCACTCAGCGGGAGATACCCTCGGATCATGTACGCGATCACCATCCGTGAACCTGGTGGCCCTGAAGTACTCGAATGGACCGAGGTCCCCGATCCCGTTCCCGGCCCCGGCGAGGTGCTCGTCGACGTCGCCGCGACCGCGGTCAACCGCGCCGACCTGTTGCAGCGTCAAGGTCTCTATCCCCCGCCGCCCGGCGTGACCGACACGCTCGGCCTCGAATGCTCCGGCACCATCGCCGCACTCGGCGAGGGTGTCGAGGGCTGGCAAGTCGGCGACGAGGTCTGCGCGCTGCTCGCCGGCGGTGGCTATGCCGAAAAAGTCGCCGTTCCCACAGGTCAGCTGCTTCCGGTGCCCGCGGAGGTCGATCTGCTCATCGCGGGCGGGCTGCCAGAGGTGGCCTGCACGGTCTGGGCGAACGTGGTCATGCACGGCAAGCTCGGCAAGGGCGACGTGCTGCTCGTGCACGGCGGCGCCGGCGGCATCGGCACGCACGCGATCCAGGTCGGCAAGGCGCTCGGCGCCACCGTCGCGGTGACCGCCGGCTCGCCGGAACGGCTCGAAAGCTGCCGTCAGCTCGGCGCCGACATCACGATCAACTACCGCGAGCAGGACTTCGTCGCCGAACTCAAGAAGGTGACCGATGGTGCCGACGTCATCCTCGACAACATGGGCGCGTCGTATCTGGATCGCAATATCGACGCGCTGGCGATGAACGGCAGGCTGGTCGTCATCGGCTTCCAGGGCGGGGTGAAGGCCGAGCTGAACATCGCCAAGCTGCTGGGCAAGCGCGGGAGCGTGTTCGCCGCCGGGCTGCGCGGCCGTCCGCTCGACGAGAAGGCCGCCATCGTCTCCGACGTGCGCGCGCATCTGTGGCCGCTGCTCGAGAACGGCTCGGTCAAGCCGATCGTCGGTCAGGTGGTCCCGCTCGCGGAGGCTTCGAAGGCACACGAAGCGCTGGCCGAAGGCTCGGTGTTCGGGAAAGTGATCTTGGCGGCGAAGAGCTAGGGCGTGTTTCTCGGATCGGGTGCGATGAGAGTCGTGATCCAGGTGGTTCCTGGCGGTGCCGCGGCATCATCCTCGTACCGGGTTGTACTCGGGTGATGCCGCGGTGCCGCCAGGGGCCACCTGGGCGCGGCTATCGCGGATCCGATCCGAGAAACGCGCCCTAGCGAAGCTCATCCAGGACGCGGACGAGCTGGTTCACCTCGAAGGTGTTCGAGTAGTGGGCCAGCCCGATCCGCACCGCGCCACCCACCTCGCCGACGCCGAGCGAGGCGAACACGCCGTTCGTGCCGTCGTCGGCGAACGCGCACAGCCCCTGCTTCGCCAGGTACTCGGCGACCTCGGGCGCCTTCTTGTTCGCCACCGTGAACGCCAGCGCCGGGATCCGGCGCATCGCGTCGCCGATCACCATCACATGACGTAACGCCCGCAGTTCCGTGGACAGCTGCGCGGCGAGCCCGGCGTGGTACGACTTCGCCGAGCCGAGTGAGGTCACCAGCCGCTCGCGGCGTGACCCGGCCGCGGCGTCGTCGAGCCCGGCGAGGTAGTCGACCGAAGCGACCAGCCCGGCCAGCAGCGGGTACGCGTGCGGTCCGAGTTCCAGCCTGGCAGGCCCGCGCGCGTTGGCGTCGAGCGAGACCGAGGGCAGGCGTTCGAGCAGCTCAGGGTCGCGGAAGACGAGCGCGCCGACCGACGGGCCACCCCACGCCTGCGCCGAGACGACCATCACGTCGGCGCCGAGCGCCTGCAGGTCCAGCGGCACGAACGGGGCGGCGTAGGTGGCGTCGACGACGACCAGCGCGCCGACGCGCTTGGCGAACTCGATCACCGTCGGCACGTCCGGCCTGGTGCCGACCGAGCCGGACGCGAGCGTCACGGCGACGGCCTTCGTGCGGGCGGAAACGAGGCTTTCATACTGCCAGGCGGGCAGCTCACAGGTCTCGATGTCGATCTCGCCCCAGCGGACGACGGCGCCGACGCGCTTCGCGGCGCGCTGCCACGGCGCGAGGTTGGCCTCCTCGTCGAGCCGGGAGACGACCACCTCGTCGCCGATGGTCCAGCGCTCGGCCATGGCCTCGACCAGGCGGCGCAGCATCACGGGCGCGCTGGATCCGAGCACGACTCCGGCCGGATCGGCCCCGACAAGGTCGGCGACCGCCCGGCGAGCCGCCGTGACAATGCTCTCGGCGCGCTGAGAGGCCGGAAACGCCCCGCCAGGGCCGGATACCGGTGCGCGCATCGCCGTCGAGACGGCCGAAGCGACCTGTTCGGGTACCAGCATTCCAGCAGCGCCGTCGAAGTGAATCCAGCCGTCACCCAGCGCGGGAAACAACCCACGGATACGAGCGACGTCGAACGCCATGGTGGACACCGTACGGATGCTTGCAAGTGCGATGTGTTCGGGGTTGGCCTGGCAGACACCGGATGCGCCGCCGACCGCTACTCTCGGGCACATGACCGCGCCGAATTCCCAGCACCCCGAATCCGCACCCCACGTGGTGGTCGTCGGCCCGGACGGCACTCCAGTCGACACAAGCGAGGTCGGCCACGGCCAGCTCGACCAGCGCGACGCGGAGGCCGTCGGCGAGCTGATCGAGGAGCCTGCCAAGGTCATGCGGATCGGCACCATGATCAAGCAGCTGCTCGAAGAGGTCCGCGCGGCTCCGCTCGACGACGCCAGCCGCAACCGGGTGCGCGACATCCACCAGACGTCCATCCGCGAGCTGGAGAAGGCATTGGCCCCCGAGCTGCAGGACGAGCTGGAGCGGCTCGTCTCGCCGTTCACCGACGACTCGACCCCGTCGGACGCCGAGCTCCGCATCGCGCAGGCCCAGCTCGTCGGCTGGCTCGAAGGCCTCGTGCACGGCATCCAGACCGCGCTGTTCGCCCAGCAGATGGCGGCCCGCGTGCAGCTGGAGCAGATGCGCCGCGGTCTCCCGCCCGGCGCGTCGGCCGCCGCCGGTGGCGGCGAACCGGGCCTGTCCGGAAGCGGGCAATACCTTTAGCGGTTATCCCGGCATCTAAACTCGCCGGAATCCCCCGTGCGAGAGGACCCACAGTGCGCCAGCTCCCCCTAGACGCCCGTATCCGCCGCGCGCTTGCCGACAAGTTCAAACGGGCCGTGGCGGAGGCGGTGAAACCGCTGGTCAGCGAGCAGACCGAGCGGCTGGAGCGCCAGATCACCGAAGCGCGCGCGGAAGCTCAGCGCGCCTACGACCGGGTCATCGAGTTCGAGATCCGGTCACGCCGCGACCTCGTGTACGCCGCCGACCAGCGCGCCGCGCTGGAGGCCGCCGAATTCGTCATCGAGCACATGCCGAGCGCGCCGCGCTTCGATGAGCGTCTCGGCGTGCTCGGACACGGGTTGAAGCTGGCGCCGGAAGAGGGCATGGCGCTCGAATTCGGCGTGTTCAAGGGAACGAGCCTCAAGCTCATCGCCGAAACCCGCCAGACCGGCGGTGTCTACGGTTTCGATTCGTTCAAAGGCCTGCCCGAGCAATGGGGCGTCGACTTCGCGCCGGGTTACTTCGCCGTCGACGAACCGCCGGAGGTGCCGGGCGCCGAGCTCGTCATCGGCTGGTTCGACGAGACGCTGCCGGGATTCCTCGACGAACATCAGGGCCCGGTCGGCCTGCTGCACGTCGACTGCGACCTCTACAGCTCCACGAAGACCGTGCTGGAGCTCGTCGGCCCGCGCCTGCGGCCGGGTTCCATCGTCGTATTCGACGAGTTCTTCAACTATCCGGCCTGGAAGGACGGGGAATACCGGGCCTGGACGGAGTACGTCGAGAAAACCGGCATTTCGTTCGAATACGTCGGGTATTCCTACGTCGACGAGCAGGTCGTCGTGCGAATCGGCGAAGCAGATTAGGGCTTGCGGCCGATCCCGCTCCCATGGGGCAGGGCAAGCACACCGAGTCACGTAGGTACCCTCGTATCTCGTGCATGCCACCAGCACGGTTCACGCCACCAGTGACCACACGGAGACAGCCCTGAATCCGGCGCCGATCGAATCCGACCGCCGATCATTCGCGCGGACGTTCACCGACCTCAAGACCGGGTTCGCGAACCACGAGCTGTGGGCGCACCTCGGCTGGCAGGACATCAAGCAGCGTTATCGCCGCTCGGTGATCGGCCCGTTCTGGATCACCATCGCGACCGGTGTGATGGCGCTGGGCCTCGGCATCCTGTACTCCGCGCTGTTCCACATGAAGATCGAGACGTTCCTGCCGTACATCACGACGGGATTCATCGTCTGGAACTTCATCCTCGCCTGCATCACCGAAGGCGCGGAGACGTTCATCGCGAACGAGGGCATGATCAAGCAGATGCCGGCGCCGCTCACGGTGTACGTGCTGCGCACCGTGTGGCGTCAGGTGCTGATGCTGGCGCACAACCTGATCATCTACGTGATCGTGCTGCTGGTCTCGATCGGCACGCTGGGCAGCCCGTACCACATGAGCGAGGACAATTCCGGCCCGCTGCACCCCGGTCTCGGCTTCGGCATGCTGCTGGTGATCCCCGGTTTCATCCTGCTGGTGGTCAGCGGTGTCTGGGTCTCGCTGCTGTTCGGCATCATCTCGACCCGCTTCCGCGACATCCCCCAGGTGATCAACAGCCTGGTGCAGCTGGTGTTCTACATGACCCCGATCGTCTGGTCGCCCGACGTGCTCGGTGAGCGCGGCCGCAGCATCGGCCACACGGCGGTCCAGTTCAATCCGCTGTACCACTACGTGCAGGTCGTGCGCGGCCCGCTGCTCGGCCAGCAGGTCGACTGGTGGAGCTGGGTGATCGTGGTCGCGCTCACCGGGCTCGGCTGGGGCATCGCGCTGCTGGTCATGAAAAACTACCGTTCCCGCGTCTCGTATTGGGTGTGACAGCTAGTGGTCAGCATTGACGTCTGGAACGCATCGGTCGACTTCCCGATCTTCGACGCCAAGACGCGGTCGATGAAGAAGCAGGTGCTCGGCAAGGTCGGCGGCAAGATCGGCTCCGACACCAAGGTGCCCATCATCGAGGCGCTGCACGACATCACCGTGTCGTTGCAGGAAGGCGACCGGGTCGGCCTGGTCGGCCACAACGGCGCCGGCAAGTCCACGCTGCTGCGGCTGCTGTCCGGCATCTACGAGCCCACCCGCGGCTCGGCCAGGATCGTCGGCAAGATCGCGCCGGTCTTCGACCTCGGCATCGGCATGGATCCGGAGATCTCCGGCCTCGAGAACATCATCATCCGCGGCCTCTTCCTCGGCATGACCGCGAAAGAGATGGAAAAGCGCGTCGACGACATCGCGGAGTTCACCGAACTCGGCGACTACCTCCAGATGCCGCTGCGCACGTACTCCACGGGTATGCGCGTCCGCCTGGCGCTGGGCGTGGTGACGTCGATCGACCCCGAGATCCTGATCCTCGACGAGGGCATCGGCGCCGTCGACGCGGCGTTCCTGGCCAAGGCCAAGGACCGGCTGAAGGATCTGGTGAAGCGCTCCGGAATCCTGGTCTTCGCCAGCCACTCCGACGAGTTCCTCTTCGAGCTGTGCGACTCGGCCATCTGGATGGACGAGGGTCACCTGAAGCAGCGCGGCAGCCTCCGCGAGGTGTTGACGCAGTACAAGGGCCGCGACCCGTTCGAGCACATGAGCCCCGAGAACCGGGAACGCTTCGCGGTGGCCACGAACGGCGGCGAATGACATGAGCGACCAGCCGTTGCCACCCGGCGCGGTCGTCGGCGTGGTCGTCACCCGCCACCGCCGCGACCTGCTGGCCGACTCACTCAAGATCATCGCGGCCCAGACCCGCCACGTCGACCACCTCATCGTGGTCGACAACGGCCCCGACCAGTCGGCACGCGACGTCGTCGAGAGCTACCCGCTCCCGTTCACGTATCTCCCGTCGCACCACAACCTCGGCGGCGCGGGCGGTTTCGCGCTCGGCATGCTCCACGCTCTCTCGATGGGCGCCTCCTGGCTCTGGCTCGCCGACGACGACGGCCGCCCGGCCGACGAGAACGTCCTCCAGATCCTGTTGGACGAGGCCGAAAAGCGGAACCTGGCGGAGATTTCCCCGGTGGTCGCGAACATCGACGCACCGGCCAAGTTGGCCTTCCCGTTGCGCCGCGGCCTCACTTGGAAGCGCTCATCCGAGGAACTCGGCCAGGACTTCCTGCCGGGCATCGCCTCCCTGATGAACGGCGCACTCTTCCGAGCGTCCACATTGGACGTCGTAGGCGTGCCGGACCTGCGCCTGTTCTTCCGCGGCGACGAGGTCGAGTTGCACCGGCGCCTGGTCCGCTCGGGCTTGCCGTTCGGTACGTCCTTGAAGACCACGTACCTGCACCCGGACGGCTCGGACGAGTTCAAGCCGATGCTGGGCGGGAAGTTCCACGCGCAGGACCCGGAGAACGAGGTCAAGCGGTACTACACCTACCGCAACCGCGGCTTCCTGATGGCCCAGCCGGGCATGCGCAAGATCGGCGCGCTGGAGTACATCCGGTTCGGGCTGTACTTCGTCGGCGTCAAGCGCGACCCGAAGGCCTTCCTGCAGTGGTTGAAGCTCGTGCGTCAGGGCCGCAAGGAGAAGTTCTTCCGCTACTGAGGCGTGTACTCACGGACGCGGTGAAGTTCGCTCGCGGCAACGGTTTTGGTCAAACCACCCGCAGTTTCGACGAACCCGAGCTTCTCCGCCCGTTTGAGCACCTTTCCCTTGGTTTCGGTGCCAGCACATGAGTTCTCGCGCCACAGGTAGGTGATCTCGACCAAGCCGTCTGCACCGAGCGCGCCGACCTCGCAGATCTGCCCCAGATACTCCGCACGGCCATGGCTCGGCCACCAGCCAGGCGTGCACTCGATCCGTTCCTCGGCCACGTCCTTGAGCGCGGCAAAGGGAACAGTCGCGTGGTACTCGTACTTGTCCACTTGCACGAAGCCGTTGGACTCGGCCCACGCACCGCTGAAGTCCTGGTAGAGCACACGTGCCGAGTCTTCCAAGCGCTTGAGTACGACAACCCGGTGCCCGCGATACCGCGCGACGATCGCCACTTCAGCAGTCATCGAAGGCCTTCTTGTTTTCGCCGCCACGGACCCAAGATGTCCCGACGTTCTTCGTGCGCGTCGGTAACCATCTCTTTCGGAACGGTCACCTCGAAGGTGAATCTGTCGAGTTGACTAAAACTGCAGCCGGGGTACTTGTCCTCCTGCGCCCAAGTACGGGCAGCCCATTGGCCGTCACCAGCGATGAACAGTAAGAGGTAACTCTCGGAATTTTCCATCAGAACCTGGAAATCGTGGTCGAGGAAGATCCCTTTGACGGTCGTCGCGTACCACTCGTCCAAGTCGTCTATTGGAACGGCGGCGATCTCGTTGCCGGTATCGATGTCGTTGAGCCGCACAGACGACGCCACCCGCTCATGCGCCACGTACGTTTTCCCTTGGTAGCGCGCATAGTTTCGAGGTGAGACCGTACTGAACTCAGACATCGGCACCGCTAGTCACCATCGGGCGTCGCGACATCGTACAGCAGCCCGACATTACGTTGGAATAACAAATCATACCTGCACTCGCGGTACACATCCAGCTCATAGATATTTACGGTTTTCGCCCAGCTTCCCGCATCGGTCTGAGTGAAGCCGTATTTCTGGGCAAGTGCCTTCTCAGCTCCGATGTAGCAAAGGCCAACTCTGCCGTCCGCTTCAATTGCGACGATCTCGCACGGAAGCCCCTCGTAGTCCGTCTCGACGGTGATCTCGTCGAGACGCTCACAGTCAGAAATCGAGACCTGCGCCGCCCCGGCGGCGCGCTCCTCTGACCAGAAGAAAATCCTGGCATCAGGGTTGACCGCTCCGGCGTGCAGCAAGATCACACTGCCCCCGACCGGATGGGACTCGACCTCGTATTCATGCCCACGCACCGAGGCGTAGATACCAACTCGCGGACGCATCGACGCCATCACGCACGCACCCACCCGAGGGCTGCCCCTCTATACACCGCCACCGGATTTTTTTGCCCTTGGTGATTGTAGTCGAATATCATGGCACCGCCCGGCACCACACCAAAACGCATCCAGTACTCGGGGAATCCCAGCTCGGAATTCGCCGTGATACCAGTCCCGGTGTACGGCCACGGGTTCAATTCCTGCCGGAACGTATCCAGGTCGATCCCCGCCTCTCGCGCGGCCGCCACCATGTCCATCGCGGCCACTTCGACGCGAGCATGGTTTTCCGGATAGCCGGTCCGTGGGTAAGGCAACGTCGGTGCGCCCAACGGCAGCACGAAACGGTCGGGGTCGACCGCCAGGAACTCCATGACCTGAACATTGCTCGGCTGCGCGCCAAAGGCATTGGCAGGAAAATCGAGTCGAAATGACGCGACGAACTCGACCGGAGTACGGAGATGCGTAGTGTCCTGTTGCCTGGAAACCGAACCGCCGACGAGTTTGTGATGGAAAGGAGGCTTCACACCGGGCATGCCCGCGGAAACCTCACGACCGAGATAACGTCCCGCGGCACCGGGCCGTAGGACCTTGACCATGAGCGTGTCCGCTTCAATGGGCGCCAGTCGCAATGAGCGGGCGACCAACACTCGCTGCTCGTGCGACAACTGGCCCGCACCCGGAATCGAGGAAGTCATGAGACACCTTCACCTTGCGGTTTGGCGTATTCCTGCTCACGCCAGATCGGGAAAAGCAGGTCGCGCCACTCCTCACGGTAGCGATGCACTTCACGGAGTGGCACGAGAATGGAAAAAGTGCCCGGATCGCTCTGCTCGAACCCTTCCGCCTCGGCATCCGCAGTTTCGCCACCGAGATAATACAGCAAGGCGTTTCCGTCGCCCGATACCGAAATCACCTGCACATTGAGCCCGTGATACGTACCCTTACTACTGACCGAATAAGCTGAATCACACTCAGCCAATGGAATATTCGCCTGCCACGCCTTCCACTTCTCCAGGTAGTGAAACCGAGGGTCAGGGGGATCTTCACCCCGGTAGGTCAGCAGCGCCTCACCGGTGTGCAAGACCGAGGCCTTTGGATATACGGTTCCGCGAAACTCCACCACGGTGCCTGCACCCGGATACCGTCGAATCATCGGAGATCCTCCCATCCCAAGTCCTCGCCCCAGTACCTGGCTACTGGCCGCTTATTGCCTGCTCGGTCGTACTCGAAGATAGTGCTTCCGGGTTCGATGTCCGCATACGGCCGAATGCGCTCTGGCACACCATTATGTGCATCGGCGGTCATCCCGAACCCACTGAACGGCCATTTCGACACCATAGACTCGGAATTCTTGGGTGTGAAACCCGCCGAATCGGCTGCGTCGACCATCCCGGCACGTGCTTCACGCACCGACTCCCAATTGGCATGCGTACCGCTGCCTCCCGCGTAGGGCGCACCGAAAGGTGCCTTGTAGGTCGAATCTCCCGCCGGGAACTCCATTACGTGCACGACATCCAGCTTGTCCGGTTTGAACGGTGTATTCTGGTAGTCCAGCCGGTTGCCTTGGATGATCTCCTCCGGCGTCCGCATGTGAGTCGCATCCTGTGCCCTGGCCACGAATCCACCGACCTGGTTGGCGTTGAACCTCCGGTCGCCACTCGGTGTGACCTCATTGGCCAGGTATCGGTCCAGCGCGCCAGGCGGGATCACCTTCTGCATCGTCGTGTCCGGGTGGATCTCGACCAAGGCCTGGGCACGAGCCACCAGGTCGCGCTCCCGTGGAGTCAGCTGACCAGAGCCGGGCACCTGCCCCTTCGTCGGGTCGGCGGTTCCCTTCTCGAACGCACGGTCCAGCTCTTTCATCTCACTGGGCGTGAAGTGCTCCTCCATCGACTGCCGCCACGACTTCGGCCCGGGAGGCGTCCCTCGATGCCCGGGCCCATCGTCATCGGGAGGGCGGTGGCCGCCGGAATCGCCGCCGCCGGGTGGTGGCGGTCCGCCGGGCGGCGGATTGTTAGGCGGCGAGCCACCCGCGCTTTTTGGAGTCGGCGGCGTACTGCTTCCCGCACTGGACGGAGTAGTCGAGCCTTCTTTGACCGGCGGCGCCTTGACCGACTTGCCCGTCTTGTTCAGCGCGTCGACCGTGTTGAGCTCGTTGGTCTCGTAGTGCTGACGAGCTGCCTTCGTCTTCAAAGCCGCGGCGTCGACGGACTTGCTCGTCTTCGCGACTTGGGCCTTCGCGGCATCGACCGTGCTGTTCAGCGAACCGGTCATCCCCGTGCCGATGACGCCCATGGACTCGTGCCCGAAGTTCGCGCCGCTGACTTTCCGGCCGACACCGTCGACTTTGTCACGGGTGCGGCCGATGTGGCCTTCCATCGTGCCCAGTGACTCGGTGTTGAGCCGGTGGCCCTTGCCGCCCGCACTGGTACCGATGTTGTGCGTGCCCTCACCATGGCTGGTGTTCGGCTTCTTCGACTCGTGGTGCGGCGATGAACCATCCGAGGTGTGATGGGTCGGGCTGGGGCTATGCGAACCCGAGGTCGACGTGTGATGCGAACCGGTTGACGTGTGGTGACTACCGCCGGTGCTGCCGTGTTTGGCCATCGCTACTCACCCGCCGGCGGGACGTCGTACGGCTTGACCGCGTCGTACGCGCCCATGGCCAGGCCGCCGACGGTCGCGAAGCGGTCGAGGCCCTGCGTGATCTTCTCCATGGCCTGGATCAGCTTGGCGAGGCGGGTGCCCTGGCGGGCGAAGCCGGACAGGAGCTTGGTGATCTTGCCGGAGATCTTCGCCGCGGTGGCGGCCGCGCGGGCCGACGCGACGCCGAGGAAGGCGGCGATCGAGCTGCCGAAGGTGACCACGGCTGAAGCGGCCGCGATCAGCGCGTCGCGGATGAGCTCGGCGATGACGTTGGAGATGAGGCCGAAGACGATGCCGCGCAGGGTGGTCACCAGCATGCCGGAGATGCCCGCGATGGCCGCGGTGCCGTCGAGCGTCTTGCCGAGCGCCTCGAGTTCCTCGGCCATCTGAGTCAGGCTGTCGCGGTACTTGTCGGCGGCGTCGCCTTCCCACTCGGCGACGGCCTTGAGGTCCTCGCGGTGCTCCTGGGCGATCGTCTTCATCTCGACGGCCGCGGATTTGAGCTGGTCGACGTTGGCGTTGATCTCGTCGGGGTTGCCGAGCAGCGCGTCGAGCGGCTCACGCAGAAAGCTGATGTGCTCGAGCATCCAGCCGACGCCGGCGTTGAGGACGGCGCCCAGCGGGTCCATGGCGGCGCCGACGGTGTCGACCACCGTGCTCGCGGCGCTGATCGCCACGTTGCACACCTGCATGCCTTCGTTTTCCGAATCGGCGGTGATCGAGTCGACCAGCCCCGAATAGGTGTCGAAGATGCCCGCTCCGGAAGTCGCGGTAGTCATGATTCAGCTCCTCAGTCGCGACGCAGGATCGAGCCGCCGCCGAAGTCGTCGTCCTCGTCGTCGGGACGCGGCCGTCGTGGGCGGGCGGGTGGCGGCGGCGGCGGGGTGGGCGGTGCCTGACGCGGCTGTTCCGGCTCCTCGTGCGCGAACAGCTGCCGCTCGGGCGGCTGACCTGCGGGTTCCGGCTCCTCTGGCTCCTCCGGCGGGATGTAGCCGGTGACCATGTGCAAGGCCTCCGAGTCGCCGCCCATCGGCTTGAACGCCTCCGCGACGTTCACCGCGGCCGAGCGCTGCGCCTTGCGCGCGAGCTTGAGGATCTCCTCGGCGATCTTCGAGCCGGACTTGCCCTGCACCGCAGTGTCGGCGAGGTGCAGATCGGTCAGCGAGCCATTCGGCGCGACAGTGACGCGGATCGAGCCGTCCTGATTGGCCTCGGAAGCGCTGGACGCCTCCAGGTTCTCCTGGAACTCGGCGGCCTTCGCCTGCACATCGGCGATCTTCGCGTCGAAGTTCGCCAGCCATTCTTCCGGCGTCATCGCCCACCCTCTCGTTCCATCACCCCAGCTCTCACCCTCAGAGCGCAGGAACAAGCTACCGGTTCCCCGCCGCCCGGATCCTTTACGAACGAAAATGCCCCCGCCTCGGGTGAAGGCGGGGGCATCGACGTGGAAACTTATTCGCCGATCACCGGCGGCGCCGTGCGCGCGTTGCTGCCGAACACCTCATCGGGGTCACCCTCGACGAGGTACGTCGGCCGCTGGTGCTCCTGGTCCTCTTCGCCCTTGCCACCCTGGCCGCGGCCCATGCCACCCATTCCGGCAGGCCCACCACGACCGGCGGCGCCAGGCCCACCGAGCCCGCGACCGGCGGCGGACTCGGCCGCACCGACCCCACCTGGCCTGGCCGCACCCGAGCTGTTCCCGGCACCCTGCGCGCCGGCACCGGACGACGAGCCACTCCCCGGCCCGAACCCACCGCCACCGCGGCCGGTCTTCGAGTTGTACTCGTTGTCACCACCGGGCCCGAAGCTGCCGCCACCCATCATGGGCGGAGCCATCGGCATCATGTTCTGGTTCTGGTTCGGATTCGGCCCGGGATTCGGGTTCTGCGTCGGCGGCACGAACGACGAAGCCGACGTCGCACCACCCACCTGCCCGGCCCCGGTCGTCGCACCCGGCCCATGCACCGGCGGCGGAGCACTCGGCGTCGGGCCAGGCGTGTAGCTGCTCCCGGTGTTACCCGAGTTGCCGGTGTTGATGCTGGAACTGGAGCTGTCGCTCGACCGGCCGGTGTCTTTGCCGGTGTCACTGCTCGTGCCAGTGCCCTCGCCGAACTTCGGCGGCTCCGCGAACGCGGGCTGTTTCGAAGCCGACTGGTACAGCTCGTTGTCGTACTTCGACATGACGCCTGCGGCTTCTTCGTGCGCGGCCTGGCTGTCCTTTTGCTTCTGGATGGACTTGTCGATGTTCTCGCCCATGTTGAACGGGTTCGAGGTCACCCAGTCCTTGAACTCGTCGTTCCAGTTGAAGGGGATCGGGGTCGGCATCTGGTTCTTGGCGTTGGACGCCGCCGTGCCCTGGTCAAAGACGGTTTCCGACGCGAGTTTCGCGTTCTGGGAGTTGGCGTCGGACCACTTGGCGAGGCTGGTGAAATAGCCGGTGGCGGCGTCCGCGGAGGCGCCTTCCCACTCGCCTTTGGAGGCGTTGACCGCCTGGGTCATCGTTTTCGAGAAGTCCTCGAACGCCTTGTGGACCTGGTGGTAAGCGGTCGAGACGTTCGAGACCTGCTCAACATCGAGGTTGCTGTCGAGGAACGCCTTCAGCTGGGTGTGGTCGTTTCCGCGATAGTTGGCGTCCGACGGCTGAAGACCTTGGACGTACTGGACATCATGCCCGGTCGTCGCCGCCATCTGGTTCTGGTCGCCGATCGCCTGCGACTGCTTCTTCGCCTCGGCACTGGCCTTCATCTGCTCGATGAAGCCGAACAGCCAGCTGTCTTCGGGAACACCCTCGATGGCCTTCTGCTGCAAGTAGGCGTCACGCTCAGCAGGTGCCATGTCGGCGACTTCCTGCTGCGTGTAGATCGGCGTGTGTTGTCCGGTCATCGGGTCCCCTACCCCTTCGGAAGCTTCGGTTCGACGAGGTCCGCGACCTTGCCCGCGACCTTGCAGGCCTGCTGCGGGTCCGAAGCGGTAATGGCTACGTCGACCCTGGAGGTCGCAGTCACTTCGAGCACGATCAAGCAATGCTGGATAAGATCCGGAACCTGCAGCGCTTTACGACCGTTGACCTTGCCTTCGGTCTTGCCCGCGCCGGTCTCGTTCGTATCGGCCAAGCCCTGCTCGTCACGGACGGCAACACCGATGACCAGCACCTCGTCGGTGGCCGACATGAGCTTCCGGCCCAGGTTGCATACCCGCGCGCCTGGCTTGACGTCCGCACGCGGACCGCCGTCGAACGGACCGAACTCACCGAGTGCGACAGGATCCAGCAGCGAACACGGATCGAGCGCGGCCGTCGGCGAGCCGTTGTTGCCAGACGAACTCGGACCGGAGGGTGAACTCGCAGAGGTGCCCGGAGCACCTGTCGACGGCTGAGCCGTGCCCGGTTCCTTGGCCGAACAGCCCGCGATGGACAACAGTGCCACACCGGTTACCACGAGCATGCGCATCGAGAAAGTCACAGTTCCTCAGGTTTGAATCGATTTGATCGAGTCGGACACCGCGGCTTCGTTTTCCTTGTACTGCCCGGATGCCCTGAGCAATGCTTCTGCCGCCTGATCGAGGACGGTCATGAATTGCCGCAGCACTACTTGCGCAGAGTTGGTCTCGTCCGCAGCACCTTTCTGATCGTGCTGGGCCACAGTCTGCCCATAAGGGTGGCTGCCCAATTGAGGAGCCTGCGTCAGGAAGTAAGTCCCCTGGGAGAGGTACATCAGGTCCTGGCGCATTTGCATGATGGCGTCGGTGAGCGGCTTCACGCCCTCGGCGCTGATCTTGAAGCCGCCGGACTTCGCCGCGTCGACCAGCTTCTGGGTCTCGGCCTTGGCCGATTCGACGGCCTTCGCACTGACGCCGCCAGTGCTGACCAGCCCGACCATGCTGCCGAAATCGGTACCGCCCTGCCCCGGATCAGGTACGAAACTCATCGTCACCCCACGTCATTGCCCTGTGCACGGTTGCCCGGAAGTCTACTAGCCCGCCGCCGCGCGCGATCACCGTTTGCTCAGACGTACCCAAGAGCACACCGGTTCCAAACGGCCTACAAATAGCCCTCTAGCTGCGAATACAGCTGCTGCGCGATCCGTGCGTTGTCCGCGGGCGCGTAGGTCAGCCAGCGCTGGCCGTCGGCCGCATCACGGGAGGTCATCATGTAGCGGCCTGCCTCTGTGTCGAACCAGACCAGCGGGCTCAGGTCGACCGGGCGGTTGTCGCGGCCTCGGACCGCCACGGTGAACTGGCCGACGCGGAGCTTGGGCTTCTCGAAGATGCGCTCGACCATGCGGACCTGGCTGGTCGACTGGGACCTCGGGCCGGTCACGCCCGCGAAGGCGTCGTAGCCGTCGTCGCGGCGAGGCTTGGGCGCCGGGCGGGCGATGGTGACCGACTGGCCAGAGGCGGCCGGGGTGAGTGGCAGGAGGTCGACGATCGCGGGGACGATGGCCGTCGGGCGGGTCTCGTCGAAGACCAGGAGGTTCTCGTCCTGGCGGACGACGACCGCGTACTGGCCGTTGGAAGCCACGCGGGCGAACAGTGCCTTTTCGCCGTCGAGCTTGGCGGCGGCGGAGATCGAGATGGGTGAGTTCACGAAGGTGGACAGCGCGATTTCGAGGTCGCCGTCGAGCCTGCCGTTACGCATCAGGCCGCGGCCTTCGAGGTCGCGGAAGACCGCGCCGCGTACCTGTCCGCGCTGGGTGAACGTGGTGCCGATGTGCGGCAACTGGAACGGGACGGGCGCGCGCCCGTATTTGGTGTACTCGAGCAGAATGTCCACGGCTGCCAAGGACAGCGAGAACGTGTGCGACATCGAACCAGGCCCCCTGCGGGTTTCATCAACTCCGAAAAACACGGTAGTCCACCCGCTGTGACGACCGCAGGCTGCCACCGGATCCGCTCAGCCGGTAGCGAACCGAGTTGCCGAGTGCCTGCTCACGCTGGTCCGATGGACCCATGGCTGATCAAAAACCCGCTCTCGTGCTGCACCTCGCCACCGGCGGGGAACCGTTGATGTTCGCGCTTCCGACCGACTCTTCCGAAAAGCTCGCCGAAAAGCTCGGCGAACTCGTCAAGGCCGGTGCCGTCGAATCCGTGGTGACCAAGGACAACTCGACCGTCACCGTCAATTTCGCCCACGTCGCCGTCGCCTACGTCGACGATCTCAACCGGAAGAAGGTCTTCGGGCTGAACTAACCGCGAAGGCCCCCTCCGCGTGCGGCGAAGGGGGCCCTCAAGCAAGACGGACTCAGAGCTCGTAGAGCCGCTTCCAGTTCTCACGCGACGTCAGTTCCGGCGTCGCGCGCTTGTACTGCTCCTTGACCGCGGTGCCTTCCTTGCGGAGGCGGTTGATGACCCTGGCCGCACGCTTGGCCAGCGTGAACATCTTCTCGCGGTCGTACTTGCGGACGCGCACGCCTTCCTGGGAGGCATCCGTGACGACCACGGTCTCGAACAGCGAGATGTGCCACCAGTTGGCCTCGTCGGTCGGCACGGCGCCGAGCGAGTGGCGGTGACGGCCGAGAATCCGGTCGAGCACGCGCTTGAGCAGGATCACGCGCTGCAGCGAGGGCCGCGGCGCACTGTTGAGGATGCCGATGTCGTTCGAGGCGATGCCGGGGACGTCGGTCGCGTTGTGACGCTTGGTCTCCGGGTAGTCGTCGCGGATCCGGCGGATCTCCTTCATCGCGGCGACGCCGCCGTCACGCAGGATTTCGGGGCCCTCGAGGAAGTCCTCGACGGCCTTGATCAGCGTGGCGGTGAGGCCGTACTGCATGCCCAGCAGGTACCGGACGACCTGCGCGGCGAGCACGCGGGCGACCAGGTTCGTGTTGAACGGGCTGTGCAGCGCCGCGGTGATGATCGAGTTGCGCAGGTTGAAGTACCGGTGCCACTCGTCCCAGTCCTTCCAGTGGAAGTCGGCGTGCCAGACGCCCGCACCGGGAAGGGTGACCGTCGGGAAGCCGGCGCCGCGGGCGCGGTAGCTGTACTCGGCGTCGTCCCACTGGAAGAAGAACGGCATCGGGTAGCCGATGGCCTTGACGATCTCGTACGGGATCAGGCAGCTCCACCAGCCGTTGTAGCCGGCGTCGAGACGACGCTCCTGGCGGTTCGGCTTGAGGGTGTCCTCGTCGATGCCGAGCAGGTCGGCGGTCGACAGGCTGTGCTCGACCGGCTTGCCGGGCTCCAGCGTGTTCAGGTTGGCGTACTCGGCGCCGACGTGCAGCTGGTTCGGGTGCAGCAGGTTCAGCATCTGGCCGCCGACGATGACCGGGTCGACCGTGCGGTTGGAGAACGCGGTCATCCGGATCACCAGGTCCGGCTCGAGCAGCACGTCGTCGTCCATGAACAGGACGTTCGCGTGCTCGGTGGCGGTGTGCCCGGCGACCTCGTAGAGGCCGCGGGTGAAGCCGCCCGCGCCACCCAGGTTGGGCTGGGTGATGTAGTGCAGCTTGGCGCCGAGGTCCTTGGCGACCTGCTCGAAGCCGTCACGCGAGTCGACGCGGTCGGTGCCCTGGTCGGCGACGTAGATCGCGTCGAGGGTGTCGAGCGAGGAGATGTCACCGGCGAGCGCCTGCAGGTTCTTGAGGCAGTCGTCGGCGCGGTTCATCGTGCAGATGGTGACCGCGGTCGGGCGGATCTTCTCCGGCGACTCGACGGTCCAGCGGACCTGCTCGACCTTGAGGTGCTGCGCGGCCTCGGTCTCGAGGTCGAGCCAGAGCGCGCCACCGTCGTAGAACTTGTCGAGCTTCGCGGTGAGGGTGAACTTGGTCGCCGAAGCGCCCCTGACGATCTCGGCCGCGACGACGCGTGCGTCGCCCTCGACGTCGGAGGCGCCGATCGTGAGGGTGCCGTCACCGGTGACGACTGCCTCGACGGTGACCTCCTTCACGTGCGTCCAGCGCTGCCAGTAGCTGGCGGGGAAGCGGCCGAAGTAGGTGTTGCCGGTGACCTTGGTCCCCGGCTCGAGGGTGATCTCCGCCCGCTCGCGCGACACCGAGCCGAACTCCAGCTCGGAGTACAGGTCCTTGCTCACGATGGGGGCGGGGCCGGCGTAGAGACCGCGCTGGGCGGTGAGCCGCCCCGTCGCGACGTGCTCGGCGAAGGTCGTTTCCGCGTGACCGTTCGGGGCCGGTTTCACCGCGGCCTGTCCGGTTGCGGCTGCTGCTTTACCGGGCATAGATCCTCAGTTCTCCTCTGTTTTTTCACGAAAGACGACCCACTTGAGCATGACGAAATTGATCACGGTCGCGGTTGCCTGCGACACCACCCAGCCGAGTGTGGTTTTCCACACGGACTCGGGCAGCAGGTGCAGCATCCAGCGGTTCATGCCCACCGCGACGAAGAAAGTCACCGTGTAGAGCGCGATGAAGCCACCGATCTGACCGGCGCCGTTCTGGCGGCCGCCGGCGAAGGTGAACTTGCGGTTGAGGAAGAACGCGGTCGTGGTGCCCGCGACGAAACTGATCGCGCGCGCGACGTCCACCCACGGCGTCGCGTCCATCCCCAGCGCACGCAGACCTTGGTAGACACCGAAGTCGACGAGCGCGCAGAAACCACCGATGAGGCCGAAGCGGATGAGCTGCCCGAGCAGCCCAGGACCCGACGGCTTGGCGGCCGTCGCGTTCGCATGGGGGTCGGTCGCCACCACTGCACTACCTCATTACCGGGGTTGATTGATAGTGGAAGTGTAGAAGCGGTCACCTAAGAGGAACATTCCGGGCGTGGTTACCCTGGTCGAGTGACCGATGGACCTCATATCGAACGGCGCACACTCACCGGCTGGGCACGCACAGCTCCCACCATCGCGGACGTGCTGAGCACGCCCGATGTGGAGATCATCGCCCGCGAGGTGGCCAAGGCCGGTCCGCGGGGTGTCATCGCGCGCGGCCTCGGCCGGTCGTACGGCGACCCCGCGCAGAACGCCGGCGGCCTGGTGGTCGACATGACCCCGCTCGACCGAATCCACTCGATCGACCCGGACAGCGCGCTCGTCGACGTCGACGCGGGCGTGAGCCTCGACAAGCTGATGCGCGAGGCGCTGCCGTACGGCCTGTGGGTCCCGGTGCTGCCGGGAACGCGCCAGGTGACCATCGGTGGTGCGATCGCCAACGACATCCACGGCAAGAACCACCACAGCGCGGGCAGCTTCGGCAACCACGTGGTGTCGATGGACCTCATCACCGCCGACGGCTCTGTGCGCACGCTCACGCCGGAAGGTCCCGAGTCGGACCTGTTCTGGGCGACCGTGGCAGGCATCGGCCTGACCGGGATCATCACCAGGGCCACCATCCGGATGACCAAGACCGAGACGGCCTATTTCAAGGCCGACAACGAGCGCACCGCGAACCTCGACGAGACGCTCGAGCTGGTCAGCAACGGCTCCGACGACAGGTACACCTATTCGTCGGCCTGGTTCGACACCATCTCGACCGGCTCGAAGCTGGGCCGCGCCGCCTTCGGCCGCGGGTCGCTGGCGAAGCTGGACGAGCTACCGCCGAAGCTGCGTGCCGAGCCGTTGAAGTTCGACGCGCCCCAGCTGGCGACCCTGCCGGACGTGTTTCCGAACGGGCTGGCGAACAAGCTCACGTTCGGCTCGATCGGCGAGCTGTACTACCGCAAGACGCCGAAGGAGGCGCGCGGCGTCATCCAGAACCTGACGGCCTTCTATCACCCGCTGGACCTGTTCGGTGAGTGGAACAGGGCGTACGGCTCGAAGGGCTTCCTGCAATACCAGTTCAGCACGCCACTGAACGCGCACGAGCCGTTGCGGCGCATCGTGAAGAAGATCGCCGAGTCCGGGCACGTGTCGTTCCTCAACGTGTTCAAGAGGATGGGCGAGGGCAACGCGGCCCAGCTTTCGTTCCCGCACCCCGGCTGGATGGTGTGCGTCGACTTCCCGATCAAAGCCGGGCTCAGCCGGTTCTGCGCCGAGCTGGACGAAGAGGTGCTGGCGATCGGCGGCAGGCTGTACACCGCGAAGGACTCGCGGACGTCCGCCGAGACCTTCCACAAGATGTACCCGCGCCTCGAAGAGTGGCGCAAGATCCGCAATTCCGTCGACCCCGATGGCGTTTTCGCCTCGGACATGAGCCGGAGGCTCGAACTGTGATTGACGCTGTCGGTAACCCCCAGTCGCTGCTGCTGCTCGGCGGCACCTCGGACATCGCGCTGGCGATCGCCGAGAAGTACCTCGCCGAGCGCCCGCTGCGGGTCGTGCTGGCCGCGCGCCCGTCGGCCAGGCTCGAAGCCGCGGCCCAGCGCTTGAAGGACAAGGGCGCCGAGGTGTCCACTGTGGACTTCGACGCCAAGGACACCGCCGCGCACCCTGCCGTGCTGGACAAGGCTTTCGACAGCGGCGACATCGACATCACGGTGGTCGCGTTCGGCCTGCTCGGTGACCCCGAAGAGGTCTGGCAGGACCACGCGAAGGCCGTCGAGCTGGCGACCGTCAACTACACCGCCGCCGTCTCGGTCGGCGTCGCGCTGGCGGCCAAGCTGAAGACGCAGGGCCACGGCAAGGTGATCGCGCTTTCGTCGGTCGCCGGTGAGCGCGTACGGCGGTCGAACTTCGTCTACGGCTCGACCAAGGCCGGTTTCGACGGCTTCTACCTGGGCCTCGGCGAGGCGCTGGCGCCGTCGGGCGTGCAGGTCACGGTCGTCAGGCCCGGCCACGTGAAGACCAAGATGACCGACGGTCTCAAGGAGGCCCCGCTCGCGCAGACGGCCGAGCAGGTCGCGGAGATCGCCGTGTCGGCCACGCGCGCGGGCAAGGAACTCGTCTGGGCACCCGGAGCTTTCCGGCTGGTGATGTCAGTGCTGCGGCACGTGCCTCGGCCGATCTTCCGCAAGCTCCCCTTCTAGCTCCGAAAAAAATCCCAATGCGGCATTGGTCAGGTTTCAGCACGCCAATGTGGCTTTCGTCAGCTCAGAGCTGACGAAAGCCACATTGAGGTTTTCTCAGTAGCGGTTTTGGTGTTCGTAGTGGGTGAGGACGAGGGCTGCTTGGGTGATGTCGCCGATGCGGTAGGGGCAGAGGGTGATG
>NZ_JBHWEB010000064.1:0-55595 GCF_042734395.1 Amycolatopsis sp. NPDC059657
CTGTTCAAGCTGTCGTCGCTGGCGAGTATGCAGGGTTACTACCGTAAGCCGCGGATGGACCGTGAGCTGATCTCGGAGAACCATGAGGGGATCATCGCGACCACCGGCTGCCCGTCGGGTGAGGTGCAGACGCGGTTGCGGCTGGGTCAGAAGCAGGAGGCCATCCAGGCCGCTTCGGACTACAAGGACATCTTCGGCGGCGAGAACTTCTTCCTCGAGCTGATGGACCACGGGCTGCCGATCGAGCGGTCGGTGCGTGAGGGTCTGCTGGAGATCGGCAAGCTGCTCGATCTCAAGCCGATCGCGACCAACGACTCGCACTACGTCACGAAGGATCAGGCGGACACGCACTCGGCGCTGCTGTGTGTGCAGGCGGGCAAGACGCTCAACGACCCGACGCGCTTCAAGTTCGACGGTGACGGCTATTACCTCAAGTCCGCCGCCGAGATGCGCGAGTACTGGGACAGCGAGGTCGAGGGCGCCGCCGACAACACGCTGCTCATCGCCGAACGCATCGCAGCCGGCGCCTATGCCGAGGTGTTCGCCCACCGCGACCGGATGCCGGTGTTCACCGTCCCCGACGGCCACGACGAGGCGTCCTGGCTGCGCGCGGAGGTCACGCGCGGGCTCGCGCGCCGCTTCCCCGACGGTGCTCCGGAGCGGTACCGGGCGCGCCTGGAGACGGAACTGCAGGTCATCATCGGCAAAGGCTTCCCCGCGTATTTCCTGGTGGTCGCCGACCTGGTCGGCTACGCCCGCGAGGTCGGGATCCGGGTCGGCCCGGGCCGTGGGTCGGCGGCCGGGTCGCTGGTCGCGTACGTACTGGGGATCACCAATATCGATCCGATCCCGCAGAAGCTGCTGTTTGAGCGTTTCCTGAACCCCGAACGCGCGTCGATGCCCGATATCGACATCGACTTCGACGACCGCCGCCGCGGCGAGCTCATCCGCTACGCCACCGACAAGTACGGCGCGGACAAGGTCGCCCAGGTCATCACCTTCGGCACCATCAAGACCAAAGCCGCGATCAAGGACGCCGCGCGGGTGCGGTTCGGCCAGCCCGGCTACGCCATCGCCGACAAGATCACCAAAGCGCTGCCGCCGTCGATCCAAGGCAAGGACATCTCCCTGTCCGGGATCGTCGACCCGGCCCACGAGCGCTACGCCGAAGCCGCCGAGGCCCGCACGCTCGTCGAGACCGACCCCGACTGCAAGACGATCTTCGAGACCGCGCGTGGTCTCGAAGGCCTCATCCGCAACGCGGGCGTGCACGCCTGTGCGGTGATCCTCTCGCGGGAACCGCTGATCGACGCGGTGCCGCTGTGGCGGCGCGAGGACGACGGCGCGCTGATCACCGGCTGGGACTACCCGTCCTGCGAGGGCATCGGCCTGCTCAAGATGGACTTCCTCGGCCTGCGCTATCTCACCATCATGGGCGACACGATCGACAACATCGCCACCAACCGCGGCATCGACATCGACCTGGACACCCTCGCCCTCGACGATGAGGCCGCCTATCGGCTGCTCGGCAGCGGCGACACGCTCGGGATCTTCCAGCTCGAAAGCGGCCCGGTCCGCGACCTGCTGCGCCGCATGAAACCCACCGGCTTCGACGACATCGTCGCCGTGCTCGCGCTCTACCGGCCCGGCCCGATGGGCATGAACGCCCACAACGACTACGCCGACCGCAAGAACCAGCGGCAGACCATCATCCCGATCCACCCCGAGCTCGAGGAGCCACTGGCGGAGATCCTCGCCGACACGTACGGGCTGATCGTCTACCAAGAACAGATCATGCTGATCGCCCAGAAGGTCGCCGGCTACAGCATGGGCCGCGCCGATACGCTGCGCCGCGCGATGGGCAAGAAGAAGATCGAGATCCTCGAGCAGGAATACGCCGCCTTCGAAGCCGGGATGACCGCAGGCGGATTCAGCCCGGCCGCGGTGAAAGCGTTGTGGGACACGGTACTGCCGTTCGCCGGGTACGCGTTCAACAAGTCCCACGCCGCCGCATACGGGCTGATCGCCTACTGGACCGCCTATCTCAAGGCGCACTATCCGGCCGAGTACGTGGCCGCGCTGCTGACGTCGGTCAGCGGCAACAAGGACAAGAGCGCCGGGTATCTCGCGGAATGCCGTCGGCTCGGTATTCGCGTGCTGCCGCCGGATGTCAACGAGTCCGCGGCGCGTTTCGCCGCCGTCGGGGAGGACATCCGGTTCGGGCTCGGCGCGGTGCGCAACGTGGGCACGAACGTCGTCGAGTCGATCATCGCCACTCGCGCGGCGAGGGGGAAGTTCACCTCGTTCACCGACGTGCTCGACCACGCTGATCTGGTGGTGTGCAACAAACGCGTCGTCGAATCGTTGATCAAAGCCGGCGCGTTCGACTCCTTCGGGCACACGCGCCTGGCGATGATGCGCGTGCACGACGAGGCCGTCGACGCCGTCGTGTCACTCAAGCGGAAAGAGGAACTCGGCCAGTTCGACCTGTTCGGTCCGGCCGCCGGGGACAGCGCGGCGTCGTCGTCGGTGCTGGCGCACCTGCGGTTCGACGACGAGGTCGAGTACCCGCCCAAGATCAAGCTCGGCAACGAACGGGAGATGCTCGGGCTCTACGTCTCCGCGCACCCGCTCGACGGCGCCGAGCACATCCTGCGCCGGCACGCGCCCCGCCCGATCGGCGCGATCATCGCCGACCCGCCGACCGGCGACGCCGAGGTCGTGGTGGCCGGGCTGATCACCGGCCTGGAGCGCAAGGTCAACAAGCGTGGCGAGCCGTGGGCGATCGCGACCGTCGAAGACCTCGACGGCTCCATCGAGGTACTGTTCTTCCCCCGCGCGTACATGCTCTACGCGGACGAGCTCGCCGAGGACAACGCGGTCGTGGTCAAAGGCCGGGTCAGCTGGCGCGAGGACACGATGTCGGTCTTCGCCAACGCTTTGCTGCCAGTCGACCTGAGTGAGTCCGCGGTCGTGGGGGAGCGGCCGCCATTTGTTCTGCTGGCCGCGGCTTCCTCGTTGGACCTCGACGTTGTGCACGCCCTGCGCTTGGCACTGCAGGCGCATCCTGGGCCGACGCCGGTCCACGTGCGCCTCATCGGCCCGACACCGCGCACCTTCACCCTTCCCGAGTACTCGGTGACGCCCTCGGCGAGCTTGATCGCTGACATCACCGCCATTTCCGGCATCGCCGTCAAACGGTAGCCGGATGCCGGTGCTCCCGCCCGTTCTTCGCGTAGGCCGGTGCCTGGCGGAACGTCGCGATCGGGACGCCACGCACGATCTGACTCCAGCGGGACAACAGGTCCGGGGTGAGGTTTGTGCCCGCGATGGCCTCTCGCCGCATGTCGTCGTAAGCGGTCAGCAGCCGGTTCATCCGTTGCGGGCCGCGTCCGACGGTTGCGCGGGCGAAGCTGATGAAGCCGTCACGGACGGCAGATACTGGCGTTGTTGGGTGGGGAACAATCTGTTGCCAAGCCACCTGGTCTCGAGCACGCTGCCACGTCGCGAGGTGATCAGGCGCGGTCACCGGCCGCCTGTCCCTTGGCGATGTGCTCGGCCACCGACTCGACCACCGCTCGGGGCGGTTCCACCCAGCGTTCGAATCGTCCGGCGAGCGCGTGGTCGAGCAACTCCTTCCGCCGGGTGGCTCCGATATCGGCCGCGGCGAGGAACCAACCGAGCACGGTCCGGCAGCAGCCGTACCAGCCTGATTCGTACTGCGTCCGGTCACCGACCGCGGTCAGCAGGTGGGCGACCGCGAGTTCCCAGCCATCCAAGTCCCCAGCGGGCAAAGGCAGGAACCGGTCGAACCGTTCCGCCAGATCCTCGAGCCACTCGTGCCACTCCACCACGGCCGCAGACACCTTCGCCGCGGTCGCCTCCGGCGTGGTGACCGAGTCGCTGAAACAGCACCAGGAACCGACCGGTCCACCGTCGAGGTCGCCCTCGCCGACCGACCAGCGCCAACCCACCGTCCACAAGCCGTACCGATCGATGAGACTGGTCGTCACCTGTTCCAGCCACAGGTCGGCGAGACGCCAGTCGGCGTCCGGGGACGGTAATTCAGCCGACGCGACCGCGGCGGCGACCACGCCCGGAACCGTGTCCCGGTCGAAAACCCGGCCGGTTGGATCGGCGTCTGCCCAGCTCAACTTACTCGGATGGGGCAGCCGATGGGCTCCGGACTCGGGAAAGACGATGCGCTTGGGATTGCGCTGAACAGCCCGCCAGGCTGGCGAATCCCCAGTATCGTCCAGCACCGGCTGCGTAATCGCGGCGAAGCGGTCGCCGGCATCGGTGGCGAGTTCGGCCAGCAGCTCATCCCAGGCCATCACGCTGTCAGCGAGGCGCGCCAGTGTTTCGGCTGGTGTCGTCACCGGGGGAGGCACGGCCCGCCAGAGTGGGATGAGCCCGTACTCCTTATGGTCTTCCACCTCGATGGTGTACTTCCAGCCCGCCACCCACACACCTAAACGCTCGACCAGCGCCGCCGTCATCCGGTCGTACCAGAAGCCGGTGACCCGCAAGTCGGCGCCGGCCGGCGGCATCTCGGCGACCGGCGGCAGGGTACGCACCACCTCCGCCACGTCGGCCCGGTCGACCGCGGGGCGTGCTGCGGGGTCGACGTCGCGCCAGCTCAGCTTCCAAAGATCGGGGAGCTCGACTCGGTCTAGGGTCACACTCAACCTTTCGTACGGCAGCTGACAACGGTGTGCCTCTGACGGTGGGCGATCGCCTGGCAAGGATCTATTGAGGGGAAGGGCAAATGTGGCGTGCTCCGGGCAGGCCTGCGGGGTCTTCGCTTCGGGAGGCTTGGGTCGTGAGTGTTTAGACCGGTTAGAACCGGCCGTACCACTCACGACCGCTTGCCAGAGTGTCATCGCGAAGCTGAGGGTGCCCCCGAATGCGTACTACGCACCCAACGGCCCCCTCACTTCACACCGAGCACGCCACCTTTTAACGGTCCGCCGGGGTGTACGTCAGCCGGCCTTCGACAGGAAGCAGGTACCCGTTCCAGCGTTGTTCCGGAAGATCCGCGACGGTGGGGTAGTCATGCTCGAAGCCGATCACGGCGAACCGGAACTCGACGTGGCGGAAGACCTCTGCCGCGACTTCAGCGAGCCACGTGTCCAGCGGAGCACGCCAGTTCAGCGACTCCGGCCCGCTCTCGGGCTCGAACGGGAAGCCGCCGATGCGTCGCTCGACCCGGCCCAACGCGCCGAGCGGGAGATACAACGTCAACCAATCCGACGCGTCATCGTCGAAGCGACTGACGAAACAGCCGCACACGACGGACCCGCCCAGTGGCACACGCACGACACCGTGCACGTGGCCGAACTCCCGGAGGGACGCCACGGTGACCGGTAGCGGCTGCTGCTCGACCGGTTCTAGATCTGTCTCGCGGTAACACCCGACGATGCCGGCGGCCCGCCACAAGGCGCTCACCAGGCGTTGGAGTCGGTCGTCGTCGCAGCCACCCACCTCGAGCGACAGTTCGTAGAAGCCACCTGCCCAGTTCTCCGGATCGGTGAACGCTGTCGCATCATGCACCATCGCAGTATTGCAAACCGCCGTGCGGCACGTCGTCCGAATTTCACCAGCCCACGACGCATCACCGTCGTGCGACGATCACGACCCAAGGGAGACAAAATTCGGCGGCCTGCTGTTCGACCGATCCACTGTGGTTTCCCGGACCGCCGACTTGTCACGGGCGGCGTGCGTTATCGGCATCCCGCTGTCCGCCTGTTCCGTTCCTGAAGCGATTTTCAGGATGGTTCAGGAACTGTTCAGCCGTCCTCCGGTAAACCGGTGAACACAAACCGGGAGGGGAACACGATGAGGAAGCCACTGTTCGCGCTGTGCTTGCTGGCCGGAGTGATCGGCGCCGCCACTCCGGCCGACGCCCGCCCCATGATCGTGGGTGGCTCGGACGCGAGCGAAACCTACAGCTTCATGGCGTCACTGCAGAACGAAGCGGGCAACGAGCGGTGCGGCGCCTCGCTGATCAGTTCCGAATGGCTGGTCACCGCCGCGCACTGCGTATCGGATCGGCACACGGGCGACGTGCTCGATCCGGCTCTGACGTGGGTCCGGATCGGCGCCGTCGATCGCACCCAGGGCGGTGAACGCGTCCAAGCGGACAAGTTCGTCCGGCACGAGAAGTTCGACATCGCGCTGCACTACGACATCGCGCTCGTGCACCTGGCGACACCGGTCACCGCCAGGCCGATCGGGATCGGCACGGCGCCCGTGCCCGGTGCCGCGGTCCGGTTGCTCGGCTGGGGGAAGACCTGTCCGACTCCCGGCTGCGGTGAAGCTCCGGTGCTGCTGCGAGAGCTCGACACCACGATCGCCGACGCTTCGGCCTGCGGTGCGGATTTCGATCCGGTCAGGCAGCTGTGCACCGACAACAAGAGCGGCACAGCGAACGCCTGCTTCGGTGACTCCGGTGGTCCTGCCGTGGTCACCGACGGCGGAGAATGGAAGCTGGTCGGCGCCACCAGCCATGGCCAAACCGCCAGCTGTGTCGAAAAGGCCGGCATCTACACGAATGTGGCCGCCTACTCGGAATGGATCACGCGGAACTCGTGAACCTTCACGACGGCCAGTCCCTTCGGCGGACACGCGTGCAGGGAACGCGGACACGCCGGCGGACCTTCGCGGTCCCGGGCGTGTCCGCGCCCTGTGCACGCGTGTCTCCGTCGAGGACGGCCAGGCGCCGGCATCGGGCGAGCTGGTAATCCTTTCTAATAGATCGGCAACCGTAGCTGATTTATCCCTGCTCACCATCTTTCGTTTTCCCCAGTGCATGGTTGCCCTATCTCAGCCATGCGCTGAGGTCGGGTGTCGGGACAAAAGCCGCACAAAATACGCACAATAAAACGCGCCAATGGTGCGTAGTTCGAGGTGTGGCAGTGAGGCGTCCACTTGTGACTGACTGTAGCGAGAGAAACTGTCGCTCAAGCCAATCTCGCCGGTTCGAGTGAGGCGGTGGGGTCCTGAAGAAAACTCTCGTGAGTTCTGTCGCGCCGTTCGCGTCTACTGCTTGGCCCGCCTGAGTGGTCTTCGCGCCTGAAGTTCGACGTCTATTCTTTGTTGTGTAATATTTTGGGCAACGTTTCCTGTTTATCTCTGGATTGGGGAAGCGGGTCCAAGGGGCGCGTTTGTTGCGTTCTTTCGCGCTCGCATTAGGGGTCGCTTGGTATGTCCTGGACGTCGTCCGCCGGTATTGTGCTGCCCGACCTTGTGCCGTCAAGTCTTCGCCGTCGCTGGGTGAGCAAAGGCTTCTGTCCTGGTCGTGACCTGTACTCGTTGTTCGAGGTCCAGGTGCGGTGCCGCCCGGATCAGGAGGCTGTCGTTGACGAGGGCGGTTCGCTGACGTACGCCGAGCTGGGGAGAGAAGTTCGTGTGCTCGCGGTGACGCTGTCGTCGGCGGGGCTGTTCAGTCAGGACATCATCGGTATCCAGGTCCGCAATGGACGGCTGGCGGTGATCGCCGAACTCGCCGTCGCCGCGGTGGGCGCCGTGGCGCTCCCGATCCCGTCGGGCCGGGACCAGGCCGAGGCGATCTTGCTGCTCGGCCGCGCTCGCGCGAGCGCCGCGCTCGTCGACGACGCTTCGCCGATATCGGCCGCGCAGCACCATCTTCCGCGCCTGCGTGACGTGTTCGTCCTTCCGCTCGAGGCGGGCAGGACGAGTACGAACTGGGTGTCGTACCGGGTCGATCCCGAGTCGCCCGCGCGGATCGTGGTGTCTTCGGGAGCGGCGGGCGACCCGAAAATGGTCGCCTACAGCCATAACGCCATCGCCGGCGGGCTGGCCAACCATCTGCGCGGACTTCACGTCGCTCCGGAGGGGATCCGGGACCTGCTGCTCGTTCCGCTCGCGTCCGCCAACGGGTCGTTCGGGGCGACGGTGACGCTGGCCTGTTTCGGGGGAACGCTGATCCTGCCCCGTGAGTTCGACGCGGCGGTCGCGCTGCGCATGGCAGGTGCCCACCGCGCCACCCATGTGTTCGGGGAGCCCGCGATGCTGGGCCGCATGGCCGAGCTGGTCCCGCGTTTGCTGTCCTTTCCTGCCATGGAGGCGGTGGTCTCCAGCGGGGATTTCATCCCGCAGTCCACGGTGAACGCCTGCCGCCGAGCGTTCGGCGCCGACGTCATCAGCGTCTACGCCTCCTCCGGCGGCGTGCATTGCCAGACCCGCGGCCCGCACCACAGCGCGGGCCTGCCCGATCCGGCGGTCGCCGAAATCCGTATCGTCGACGGTGAAGTTCTCGTCAGAGGACCGGTGAGCCCGCTCTGCTACGTCGCCACGCCCGGCCTCGACGCCCGCTATCGCACACTGGACGGCTGGCTCCGCACCGGTGACGCGGGCCATCTCGCGCCTGACGGCGAACTCCACCTCCTCGGCCGGATCGACCGTGCGCAGCATGCGGGCAAGGCGCTGCGGCCCGCGGACATCGAACGTGAGCTCGGCACCCACCCCGCCGTCGCCGAGGTCGCGTGCGTCACTTTGCCGGATTCCGGTTCGCGGGAACGGCTCTGCGCGTGTGTTGTTCCCCGGCCGGGCCATGCACTGCCGACGCTGGCCGACTTCACCGCGTTCCTGTTCGAGCAGCGTGGTCTGCCGCTGCACGAACTCCCCGGACACCTTCTGCTCGTCTCGGAGCTTCCGCGCACTAATACCGGCAGGGTCTGCCGCGCCACGCTCTCGCAGTTGATCGCCCAGCGCGGCCTCGCGGTTCACGGGCACGAATGACAGTCAGTTCAACAAGTTCGAACCGATTCTGACAGGTTGCGTGCACAAGCTCACGAGATCACGACGAGAAATTCCCGACTCCGAGAGCTGGCTTCGCGGGCACCGCGCTGGCGGGCAGCACCCAGCGCGAGCCGGCCTCAGAGCCAGCCGGACTTCAGCGGGTGAGCACGTAGCCGTCGCGCGGGCGGTGGTCGCGGGAACGGCGGAGGTCGGCGATGGCGAAGGTGCGTTGCAGCCAGCGATCGGCTCCGTCGTAGCGGGGCCGGAACGCGGTGCGGCCGTGCACGGTGACTCGATTGTCCACAATGGCCAGATCGCCGGGTGCGAGCCGGGTGGTGCGGGCGGTGGTGTCGCAGGCCTGGCCGAACTCGGCCAGTGCCGTTTCGGCGCGCGGGGTCAGTGGGGTGGTCGCGATCGTGGCCATCCGGATATCCGGGTCGTCGGCGGCACCGGACAGGACCGGTTGCGGTTCGTGCGTCCCGGTGCCCGCACCGAAGGAGGGAGGCGGTTTGGTGATGAATTCCGGCGCGAACAACGCCTCGCGGCTTGCCTCGGTCAGCAAGGGCAGCACTTCGCGCAGGCATGCGGTGCGCAGTCCGGCGATCCGGTCGTGGTCCGCGCGCAGGCAGAGCAAAAGCACATAGTCGGGTTCGTGCCGGTGGAAGGCGTTTTCGTTGTGGAAGGTCAGCAGCGCCGAACCGGCGTTCCCGGAGAAGTTCTCCTTTCCTCGCACCGGTACGACATCCTGCACGAGTGCGCCGGACTTTTCGGCCAGGTAGGCGGCCGGGTCACCGAGGCCGCAGGCGAGCATGGTGAGCACCGCCGCGGGCACGGTCGCGTCGCGTTGCACCGAATCCGGCGCCGGCGGTGTGGCGGGCAGCGCCGCTTCGTCCACCGGGAGGCCGTGGACGACCAGTACCCCTTGCCGCCCGGAATGCCGGCGGAACCGGTGCACGCCGCGACGCAGCGGCAAAGGCAGCGCGTCCCAGGCATCCCTTGCACGCGATAGCCACTCGGGTGCGTCCACCTTGCCAGGGCACAGATTCCGGGCCAGCTTGTCGACGTCGGTGGTGCCGGCCGGGTCGAGTACGAGGTCTGCGAGTGGGACGACTTGGGTTTCGGGCATCGACGCTCTCTCTCAGTGGCGCAGTGCGGAAACGGTATCGGCGATGTAGTGGTCCCCGAAGCGGATCAGCGCCGCGTACTGGGCCGCGCGCCGGTGCCGCATCAGCCGCAACTCGCCGACGGCGTTGTCAGGGCCGTCGGCCAGCTGGGCGATGGAACGGCGCAGTCGCACCATCGAGTAGGCGAGCGTGACGTGCCGTTCGCTGTCCACCAGGTCGGCCTCGAGCAGCGCGTCCCGTGCGGCGGCGAGGTCCGGATCGCGCGCTGCCAGGTCCTCGTATGATTCGGGCACCACGTGGAGCAGCTCTTTCATGGCGCCGCGGAATGTCTTGTAGCCGCGGTGCTGCCGTCCGCTCAGCGGGGTCGCCACCTCGGGCGGCCGCATGGTCGGGCGGACGGTGTCGAGGTAGTAGTCGACCGGGATCGTGCTGGCGTGTGTCATCGCCGCGGGAAAGCCGCGTACGTAGGTGGTCGCGTGCCCGAGCCGCTCCAGCGCGGCGCCGGTTTCCGCGTGGCGCAGGTGGTGTACGGCGTCGGTCACGGCGACCGCGGCACAGATGTTGAACAGGACGTGGACCTGATGGCCGACGATCCACCGCGCGGTCCACTGGCTTTCCAGCGACGTTCCGTCAGGCATCGCCGGAACGGGCGGGGGAGCCGAATGCGGACCATCGGAGGCGGGTGTGCCGGTGAGGTCGAGCACCGCCTGCCGCATCCCGGCGACCTCCACCGCCAAATCGGCGCCCGACAGCGGCGCGCCGCACAGATCCAGCAGGCCGCGGTGGACGACAAGCACACCGTGCAAGGCGGCCTGCTGGTCGGACAGCTCCATTTCCCGGACCCGGAAGAACGACTGGCTCACCGACTCCGCGGGCATGTCTTCACCGGCGACGGCCGCGGCCTGCGCGGACAGCGCGTCGGCGAGTTGGCCGGCGGCGGCCGCTGCCCGTTGTAAGACCGCGGTGCGCTCGGCCGGGCCGGCGTGGGTCGGCACACCGGCCAGCGCCGTCGCCGTCCGCCGCGCTTCGGCATGGACACGGGCGTCCAAGCGGGGAGTGGTTCCCCCGCTTCCAGGTTCCCGGAAGACGGCCACGGGCGGGTACAGGGCGGGTACGTCCATATTCCGGAGTATTCCGGTCAAGGTCACTTCGCAGGGCCCGCCGATCGGGTGCGACTTTCGCTGGGGCGAGGCGGCTGGAAACCTGCTCGCGCCGTCCGCCCGAACGCGTGGCCGAATTCCGCGAACCCTTTGCAGGAGCGGATTCTGCCGACGTCGGGGACGCGGTTCGGCCTGAGGTCACTGGTGGCGGTGGACGGGGCCTGCCCAGATGTCGTTGCGCCGTCGTGGGTTCGGGCGGTGCGACCTGGTCACGGTGCGGGCGGGGGACGTGGCGGGATGCTCGCGGTCGTAGGCGGCGCGGCGGCGCGGGTCACGGAGCAACGCGTAGGCGGTGATGACGTCGGCCAGGCGTGCGGAGTCGGCCGGGTCGTGCCTGGTGTCGGGATGCAGTGCGCGAATCAGTGTGCGGTAGGCCGTGGTGATCTGGCAGGGGGTGGCGTCTCGGGAGACCCCGAGTACGCGGTAAGGGTCAGGCGGCGTGGTCATGTGCGGGCGGGGTCGGGCTGGGTGTCGAGGTGGCTCAGCGCGGTGTAGACGTCGCGTCCGGCTTGGTCGGCGAGGTCGAGGTGGTGGCGTAGCTCGGCCAGGCCGCGGCAGGCGTGTGCGACGTGCAGGCGTGGGTCGTGGTTGTCGTCGGCGCGCGGGATGAAGCGATCGGCGCAGGGGCCGAGGTGGGCGGCGAGCGCGGTGGTGAACTCGGCGAGTGCGCCGAGTAGCAGGACCAGTTGCCTGTTTTCGGCGCTCATGGTGGCCGGGTCGAGCGAGTGGGCGGGGTCGAGGTAGCGGCGGGTCGCGTCCTCGGCCGCGCGGGTCGCCTTGCCCAGCGCCGCGCCGAGCGGGCTCGTCGCGGCCCGTGATCGTGGACGGTTCATGGGCGGCACCTCCGGCGGGAACTCCGGCCAGCCGGCCCCGGACGCCGGGGCCGGCGTGGAATGGGGTCAGGCGTTGATCTGCTTGGCCTGCTCGCCGCTGGTGATCTCGATCTTGCGTGGCTTGGCGTGGTCGGCGACGGGGATCCGCAGGGTGAGCACGCCGGCGTCGTAACTTGCCTGGATGTGCTCGACGTCCAGGGTGTCGCCGAGGAACAGCTGGTGGCTGAACACGCCACGAGGCCGTTCGCTGACCTGGTATTCGACGTGCTCGCCTGTCTCGCCGGACCGTTCGGCCTTCACGGTGAGCACGGCGCCTTCCGCGTCCAGATCGATCGAATCCGGGTCGGCACCGGGCAGGTCGAAGCACACCACGAACTCGTCGCCGCGGCGATAGGCGTCCATCGGCATCGCGGCGGGGTGCGCCCTGGTCCCGGTGCCGCCGAAGAACTGCTGAGCCAGGCGGTCGAATTCGGCGAACGGGTCAGTACGCAGCAACATCTCAGAAGTCTCCTTTCACACCGGTCGTGCCCGCCGCGGCGGGCTGCCGCGGCGGGCGATCGAACTCAACTCGACTGCGTCGGGGAAAATCTCGGCCTCTTCGTGGCTACGGGGATTCGGCTCGCCTGCGGTGGTCGCCGCCTGATCACGTCACTGGACGCGGTGCCGGCCCTCGTCGCGGGTCTCTCGGCGTACTGGTGGGCGCGACCATCGCACAGGCTCCGCTGAGCCGCTCTCCGCCCATTCCCACCTCCTCTCGGGCGTTCGTCACAGCGGACTTCCGAAAGCGGGCGGTGACCGTTCCCTCGCGCCCACTCTTCGGGCTGTACCGGCCAGATCGCCGCGTTCTCCTCCGCGCGGCGGCGGGGCGAACATGCCCGGCGTGGGGGAGTGACCGCGGCGCCGCCGCGGGGGTGCCGGCAGGCGGCGGACGGGCGTGCCCGACGTGGCGCCGAAGTTGACGGCCACGATCGCGTCGAACTCGGCACGCAGCCAGCCGGGATCGTCGAAGACCACGGCGGCGAACTCGGCGTGCGGGGCCACACTCTCGCTCGTCATGTCGATCACTCCCAGGACATCTTCACCAGGTAACTCTGACCGATACATTTCTTATAGTACGGACTGTAGATTGTGTCAAGTAGATGATGCAGTTAACCTGAACTATGTCCTTGGACAAGCTCGACGATGCCGACTACCCCGCTTACACCACCGGTCAGGCGGCCCGCCTGCTCGAGGTTCAGCAGGCGTTCTTGCGCAGTCTCGACAGCTCTGAACTGTTGCGCCCGCAGCGCTCGGAAGGCGGTCACCGCCGCTACACCCGCCGCCAGCTCGAACTCGCCGCCCGCGTCCGAGTCCTCTTCGACGACGGCCACACCCTCGCCGCGGCCCTGCGCATCATCGGGCTGGAAGACCAGCTCTCCGCCGCTCATACCGAAATCAACGCCCTGCGCAGTCAGCTCGACGACCTGAGTTGAGCCTGTAACGCTCAAGTTTGGGAACATGGGGGCGCTCAAGTTCGTCTTAGGAGTGAGCCCAGCCGAAGTGGTGGCGATCGAGCGCGAAGGGAATGGTGAAGATGACGACGGCCGCGGACACCCGTGAGGACCTGGTGCCGCTGCGAACCGGCTTCGACCTGGTCTGGCGTGGCTACGACCAGGACCAAGTCGAGCACTACATGCACAGCGTGGAAGCCGAGCTGCGGCTGGTGACGGTGGACCGGGACGCCGCGGTGGCCCGCGCCGAGAACCTCGCCCGGCGACTGGAGGCCGCCCGTGCGGAGGTCGGCAGGCTCCATGAGCGCGTCGACAGGATCATCACGACGATGACGCCGCCGGAAGCCGCGCGGTTGCTGAGCGGCGCCGTCACCGCCCATAGCGGCGGCGACCTGCGGCACGACGCCGGATTCCTGCTGACCCAGTGGAGGAAGGACAACCCGCGTCCCGAACTGGGCCGCTGATCAGGAGTCCTTTGTGGATTGTTGTTCGATTCGAGATGACCTGGGCGGTAACACCAGGTCCGGCCTGTTCCCGCTGGAGTCCAGCGCTCCCACGGCCCCGTGAACTTCGATGCCTTCAGTCGCGGCGTCCTCGGGCTCTTCGGTCTTCTCGCACATCGGATCGTTCCTCTGGATCGTGTCGTGCTCGTTTCTCTGTCGCGTGCAGGTATGACGAGGCCTCAACGTTGTCGAAGAATTTCGTCAGGGAGCCGGCCAAGGCTTCAGGGTTCTCCTCGGCCATGTGGTGGCCGGATTCGATCGGGTGCCCGCGCAGGTCGACGGTCCACTCCCGCCAGATGGCGAGTATGTCGCCGTGGAGGGCTTCGAGGTCGTCTTCGCTGGACCAGAGTACGAGGGTGGGGCAGGTGATCCGGTGTCCGGCGGCTTTGTCGGCGTCGTCGTGGTCGCGGTCGACGCCGAGCCCGGCGCGGTAGTCCTCGAGCATCGCCTTGACGGTGGCGGGATTGTGGATCGCGCGATGGAAGTCGGCGAAGTTGTCTTCGCCGAGCCGTTCCGGGGTGTTGCGGGTGCCGACGTTGTACCAGCTGTCCGGATCGGCGGTGATCACCCGCTCTGGTTTGTCGGGCTGGGCGAAGAAGAACCAGTGAAACCAGGCGCGCGCGAACTCCGCGTCGCAGCGGGCGAGCGTCTCGCCGATGGGGATGGAGTCCAGGATCGCGACGGCTTGGACGACATCCGGGTGGTCGAGCGCGAGCCGGGTGGCGACGCAGGCGCCGCGGTCGTGACCGGCGGCGAAGAAGCGTTCGTGGCCGAGCGCCCGCATCAGTGCGACGCAGTCGTCGGCCATGACGCGTTTGCTGTACGGGGTGTGGTCGTCGGTGGTGGGTGGTTTGGCCGATTCGCCATAGCCGCGGGTATCGGGACACACCACGGTGAAGCGTTCCGCGAGCAGCGGCGCCACCCGGTGCCAGGTGGTATGCGTGCGCGGATGCCAGTGCAGCAGCAGGAGTGGCGGCCCGGAGCCACCATGCCGGACACGGAGCGCTACCTCTCCGAGGTCGACCCGTTCGAGTGTGAAGCCATCGAACACGTCAGCCCCGAGCAGCGTGGTCGGCCATCGACGCGCACTCTCGCAAGGCATGCGCGCGGTCGGCGTACGAGCTGATCGTGCGTGCGGGATCGGCCAAGGTGAGAGCGCGGTCCATCACGGGCGTGCCCGCGGTGACCGCCATGTGCACGCCTGCCGACCGTGCGCTGCGCTGTGCCGTGAGGAGAGCTTTCAAGCCGCCGACGGAGCAGAACGACACGGAGTTCATGTCCAGGACGAACGCTTTCGCTGGACTGTCGCATGTGGACTCGACCGCGGCTGTGAGCAGCTCGTTGAACTCCGCGACGCTGAGCGCGTCGATGTCACCGACAACGGCGTGGACTTCGACGCCGGCCTGCACGGTCTTGGTCATCGTGAAGTCCATGAAATTCCCTTTCCGTGAAGGATCCTGTTCGCGTGCCCGTGTCCTACCCACGGTGCGCTGATCTCAATCGCATCCCCGGTCGTCACCATCTCACTACCGAGTCGGGTTCAGCGACTGCCGGCCGCTACCAGCCAGGCCGCCAACCACACCCCCACGCCCAGCGCGAGCAGGAGCACCCCGGAAACCAAGGCATCCACGGCCTGTGTGGAACGGCGAACCGCCAGGATCGAGTAGATCGCAAAGGGGATCGGAATCGGGACGATCAACCAGTCCCAGCGGAAAGCGAACTCACGCTCACAGCGGACGAAGGTGTTCATGGGGTCGCACAGCATCCCCCACACCATCGACCACGCCAGCAAGGACAGGGAAGAGACGATGAGCAGGCCAGCGGCGATGTAGATCGTCCAGCGGATGCCACGCATGTTTCTCCGTACTCGGGGGCCTCGTAGCTGTTCTGTCGGAGCGTCGTGCCGATTCGTTTCGGCGCCCCGCGTGCGGGTAATCGGCGGATACAGCGAGAAAGGAGCCTGACGATGACTACCGCACGGGAGATCATGACCTCGGACGTGACCTGTGTGAACGCATCCGACACGGTGCTGGATGCGGCGAAACTGATGGCGCAGAAGGATATCGGCGCCCTGCCTATCTGTGGTGAGGATGGCAGGTTGAAGGGCATGCTCACCGACCGCGATGTCGTGGTGAAGGTGCTCGCGCAGGGGAAGGACCCTCGCGCGCTGCACGCGAGTGAGCTTGCGCAGGGCGAGGCGGTCACGATCGGCGCCGATGACGACGCGAGCGAGATCTTGCGGACCATGACCGAGTACAAGGTGCGGCGGTTGCCCGTGATCGACGGGCACAAGCTGGTCGGCGTGGTGGCGCAGGCCGACGTGGCGCGGGCGCTGCCGAACCCGGACGCCGGCGAGCTCGTCGAGGCGCTGTCCTACGACTGATGTCGGCATAGCGCGCAGGCGAAGATATCTTCACGACGCTCGTCGCCGAAGTCGCTTCACCGAGCCGATCAGGTCTCCTGATCGGCTCGGTGCACTTCTCAAGCTGTGGGCCCGGCTTGGCTGAGGCACGTCGATCCGGCCCTCGTGACTCCTTGAGCTGGTGAGTGGGGTGGTGCGCTGTGAACTCCGCTTGGCAAGTCCGCGCCGGACAGCACGGTGAACGGGATCAGGAGGCCCTTCGCGAAGGCCTCGTCATCCTCGGGTGGGAACGGGTGCCGAACCTTGACGACTACGGCAGCCGAGCCGAGCTGGGTCTGGATCTCAGGTACCGGTATGCCGAAATGTCACACTCGACGGTCGCGAACTGGACAGGACAACTGTGGCGGTTCTCGCGTGAGATCGTCGTCGGCGATCTGGTGGTCATGCCGATCAAAACCCTGGGTGGCCTGTACGCGATCGGCGACATCACGGGTAACTACGGATACCGCACGGAAGCGGCGCCCGGCTTCCGGCACGTGCGTGCGGTCCGCTGGTCGCGGACCGACGTCCACCGCGAGGAAATCGGGCCCGACCTGCTCAGCAGCCTGAGCGCACAGCTCACCGTGTGCCGGCTGGCACGCCATCGGGCACTTGATCGTCTTCGCGCGCTGTCGCGAGGGCAGCCCGTCACGTACACGAAACCGACCTTCGAGTAACAGTGGTCTCCATCGACCTGGTGTCGGTGTGCCGCACGAGAGTGTCGTCGGCACACCGTCCCGAGGTCAGTCGGAGGACTTCTGGAGGTTGTTGTTCAGCTGCTGGGCCTCGTGGAGCTGGTCTTCGAGGGAGATGATGCGGCAGGCGGCGTCCACGGCGGTGCCCTGGTCCACCAGTTCCCGTACGCGTGCCGCGATGCGCAGCTGGTGCCGGCTGTAGCGGCGGTGTCCGCCGGTGGAGCGCTGCGGCTCGATGAGCTTCGCCTCGTCGAGGCTGCGCAGGAACCCTTGCGTGGTGCCGAGCATCGCCGCGGCCCGGCCCATCGTGTACGCGGGGTAGTGCTCGTCGTCGAACTTGTCGGGCCCGTCGGAACCGGGCTCGGCGGTCGTGCCTTGGTCAGGAATCATTCCACCTCCACATCACAAGGGACCCCGGGTGCCACTTCGGCACCCGGGGTCCCAGGATTGGGTTTCACCATTGTCAACCGGCCGTGAGGCCGGCTTTCCGTACCCGCGTCGACTGTCTGAGTGACGTGTCGAGCGGGGATCGCTGAGTCGTAACCGAGAACCACCTTCCAATCCGATGGGACTGCGGTACCCGCGCGGTGCTGTCAGCCCGCGGCGGGCGATCCAATGATGTGCCCTTTCCCTTCTTTCCTGTGTTTTTCTCTTACCTTGTGCCTGCGCGATCGTCACCGGCCGGAACCCCTTACCAAGATCGGTCCCAGCACGCCTGACGTCGCCGGCCGCCGCGGCGGAACCCCTTCACTGACTGGCTCCGCCACGCCCGGCCGTCTTCATTGCCTACTGCGAACTACTTGCACCACATCGATCACTTCCACGGATGCGCGAACTCCACCCGCGTCTTGCCACTTCCTCGACGGGACCGTCACTACCTTCTTCACAACCCGGTCCCGGGTACTGCACCGGTCACCAGCCGAAACCTGTCCGTTGATCGGCTCCGTCCTGCCTGACCGTCTTGTCTCACCTCGCGGGTAGTTACGTCATCTCCCGCGCCTGTTTGACGTTGTCTCTCTCGTACAAGGAGAACACTACACACGCCCAGCGGCGAATGTCTACCCCCGCCAGAACAGATTTACTCCGTCACCCGAAGAGGTGACCGCTGGGTCGCCTGTGGCTCTTCAGGTCGATGCCGCCGCGGCCGGGGTAGCGTGGGGAGTCTTCGGCAGCGAGGCCACGAGCCCGGGAAGGGGCCGATCCGAGATGTCGGAATCCGAGGAGGGACAGGTACCGCCACGACTATGGGCGATGGATCTGCGCGGCACGGCCGTCCCGCCGTTGGTACAGGTCCGGCGCTGGGCGTCACGCACGTTGGGCGAGCTCAGTGACGAGCACCTCGGCGATGTGCTGCTCGTCGCGACCGAGTTGATCACGAACGCCTACGACCATGGAAACGGATCGGGCGAAGTTCGGATGAGCTACACCCCGAGGCCCTGCCACGTGCGCATCGAGGTCGACGACAACAGCGCCGCACACCCGGTTCTCCTCTCGGCGAGCACGTCACCTCGCGGTCGGGGCGTGTTCATCGTCAACAACCTCGCGCGAACCTGGGGCGTGCTCGACCATCCGGCCGCCACGAGCAAAACAGTGTGGGCCGACATTTGCTGCGAAGGCGCCGGTCGCAGCCGCTGTGTTCCGGCAGCCGCACAGCCGAACTGAGGCACGCACGCCGGTGGCGGATTAGCGAGCCGCGCGCCATGACAGACCCGAGCAGTCCGGTGTGGACAGTCGGCCGCCACTCGGCCAGCGTAAAGCGAAGCGCCCGTCGGCGCCGTGTTCGCACTGGTGAGAACCCCATCTTCAGCTGATCCCGGGGTCGAGGGCGCCAGATGCGTGTATTCGTATGTTTGCCGTCAACGAGATCGGGAATCTTGACGCCATGGTTGATGCGGGAATCAGCGAAATGTCAGGTCATGCTGGGCGTATCGCCGCCTTGCGCCGGGTCTTGCTCGCGTTCGGGGTCGGCGGCGCTTTGGGCTGTCTGGCCTGGATGGCGTTCTGGCTGGCTATGCACCTTTGACGGCGGTCTCCCCGGCGAGTAGGCCACTGAGGACCACAGCAGTGGTCGATCTGGCTAGGGCTTCTTGATGCCCGATCTCATCCGGCGGGGCGCGCCAGCAGGTCGATGACGTCCTCAGCGCGTTGCCGCTGGGTGAAACGCTGTCGCTGCCGGTCGGCGCCGCCGCCGTCTTCGGCGAGCCGGGCCAGCCGCTCTTCGGCGAATTCGAGGTCGTCCGCGGCTTGGAGAAAAGACTTTGTCAGCCTGATCAGATCGGCGAGTACCTGCTGAACCGGTGTCAGTTGCCCGGTTTCCGGGTGTACACAGCGGCCGGTGACACCCTCGCGGGAGGCTCGCCACAGGTGCGTGCGCAGTATTTCGTTGGGAAGGTCCGCGGGTGGTGCGGACCGGCGGAGGGCCAGCGGCTCCATTGCTGGTGGCGCCAGCTGCTGTAGCCGGTGTCGTAGCCCGAGTTCGCGGCCGCGGCGGCGAGCCCGCGCGCACGGGCGGCGACGCTGGCCGCGGCCGCCGCGCTGGCGCGCACCGCCGCCGACCTGCTGACCCGTCCCGAGCTTGTCAGCCGTGCTTGGGACTGTTTCGCGGAGCAGGCGAAAGCCGAGCGCTGAGCGGTGTTCCGTCCCGGCAGGCGGTCGCGAGTCAGGCTCAGTTGTTCGCGTCCTGAATCGCGGTGCCGTCGGTGGGGACGGCGGCGGGCGGGTTGCTCGTCGCGCAGTTCGGGTTGCCCTGGGGCAGGGTGCCGTCGATCAGGTAGTTGTTGACCAGGTCGTCGACGCAGGTGTTCGGCCGCGCGGTGCTGGTGTCACTGACGTCGGTGTTGCCGTACACGGAGTGGACGCCTTCGTTGGTCACCGTGATCAGCGGTTCCTTCAATGCGGTGGCCATGCTCCTGGCCGAGGCCAGCGCCGTCTGCGTGTCCCCGTCCGCGTTGAGGACGAGTCCGGCCGGATACTGCCGCGCCCCGATGGTCACGGCCGCTTGGCCCTGGCGTGGGTAGAACGCGCAGTTGGTCGGTGCCACCGACAAGACCGTCTCACCGTAGGGGAAGGAATCGCGCCATTTGCGCATGAGCGGGTGGTAGCCGGTCGGGATGTCCGTGGAGGTCTTCCAGTCGCAGGTCACGGCGGCGAACACACCGTTCTCGTAATCCTCAGGTTGGTCGGCCTCTTTCTGGATCTTCTCGCCGGTCGCTTTGTTGGCCGCGACGATTTTCGGGTCGGCAGGGCCGCCCTTCAGCTGCGCGGTGACCGCCTTGAGGTTCTTGGCGAAGTCCGCCCACTGGGGCCGGTAACGGGTGAACCGGCCCACGGAGGAGTCGAAGATGTCGCGGTTGATGATGCCCGCGAATCCTGGGTTGTTCGCGACGTGCGCGGAAATCGCGTCGACCGAGGCGCGTACGTCTTTGGGCGTGCCGCCGAGCCCGAAGGCCTTGTTGCGATCGGCGACCCACTTGGCCCACTGGGTGAAGTTGAACTCGACCGAACGGGCCCCGTCGTCGAACTGCTCGTACCAGGTCTTCGCCGGGTCGATCGAGGAGTCGAGCACACTGCGGTCCAGCTTGCCGGGGAACAGCTGGCCGTACACGGCGCCGAGCCACGTGCCGTAGGAAACCCCGAGGTAGTTGATCTTGTCCTCACCCAGCTCGGCGCGAATCTTGTCCATGTCCCGCGCGGTGTTGGGCGTGGTGACGAACGCGCGGAACTTTCCGCCGCCGTCCGCGCACGCCTTCTCCTGGGCACGCGCCACCTCGGTGAACAGGCCCAGCTCGTCTTCGGTCGGCCTGCTCAGCAGCCGGATGGAACCGTAGGAATCGGTGGGTTTGCAGCTCAGGGGCGTGGATGCCCCGGTGCCACGTGGGTCGATGCCGATGATGTCGTACACCTTCGCGATCGGCTGGCTCGCGTATTCCTTGGGGAGCCCGCGGCCGTCGCCGCCAGGCCCGCCGGGGTTGGTGAACAGCACGCCCCGGCGCCGCGCCGGGGCGGTCGCCTTGTGCCTGCTGATCGCGATCGTGACGGTGCCCGCATCGGGAGCGTTGTAGTCCATCGGAACCTTGACGGTGGCGCACTCGAGGCCGCTGAGATGGTCATCCTGGCAAGGCGTCCACACCACCTCGGCAGCGTTGGCCACCGCCGGCGCCGCCACACAGGCCGCCATGCCGAGTGTGGCGACCGCGACGGCCGACGTGATCCTTCTGCGGTGCATCTGTGTTCGCCCCTCGTTCCGTACCGGCCGCCGGGTGACTGCCCTCCCCAGTCGATCTAACGGGGTTGACCACTCCGCGCGCTATCGAGGAGCGCCAAGATCAACAGAAAGGGTAGGACACAACGGAAAGAGGGCTACCTCATGTATCCGCCGGGCTGGCAGGCGTCCTTGGATGGCGCAGCCGACTCCTCGGCTGAGTCAATCGCCGATGACAGCGCGTATCGGCGTCACGTGCGTTCGTCGCTTCATCGATCTTGCCCGGAGCCAAAGCGATTCCGGGCCTGCCCCGAGGTGACGACCTTGACGTGCCACCACGGGCCGGCGGATCCGCGTAACGGATTTGATGCGTTCTGCGACCCTGGTACCGGGTGTGTCGGCGGTCATGGGAACGGAGTCTTACCGGAGTGTCGATCGCGGCGGGATTACTGAAGGTCGCTGGTTCCATCGCCACCGCATGCGGGAAGTTGTGGCTAGCCGAGCGCACGAAGCAGCTCGCCAGAGGGCTCAGCCTTGCTGAACTCGCTCGAGCGCGAGGTTTGGGGGTGCTCCCTCAACAGCGCCTCGAGAAACAAGTGGCGCAGCTGGCCGAGACGATCGCGGCGAAACTGTCCGACTATGTGGCGGCCGAGTTCCCGCGGCTGCCGGGCAATGAGCAGGCCGCCGCGCTCGACGCGGTGGCGAAAACACTGGAGATCGCGGATCTCGGTGACGCGGCGATCCTTCGCGCGAACGTGAGTTTGAGCGGACTCGAAGAGGTGCTCGCCGAACCCGTACGTACGGTACTGGCGGGGTCCCACCTCGGCCCGGAGACGACTCGATACTTCGAGCTGGTGCTGTGGGAATCAGTGGCCTACTTCGCTGAAATCATCATCACGCTGCCCGGCTTTCAGGGGCGCGCGTTGCGCGAGCTCCTGATACGTGACTCCGCGATCATCGAGAGCCTGCGGGAAATCCTTGACCGTATGCCTCAGCGGTCGGCCGACCGGAACCGGCAGAAATCGGATTTGGAGATTGCGTACGCCCGCGAAGTTGCACGCAAACTCGATCTCGTCGAGCTGTTCGGTGTGACCTCGATCAGCCCGAAGAGGCGGCTGCCGTTGAGTGTCGCCTATGTGGGGTTGACGGTTCTGGCCGGCCATGGTCGCGAGGAGACGTTGTTCGCTCGAGCGGGTGCCGATGTCGCGAGATCCGCGGATGAGCGTGGTGTCGAAATCGTGTTGGCGCAGAACCCGAGACTGCTGGTGCGTGGCGAGGCGGGCTCGGGGAAGACAACCTTGCTTCGTTGGCTCGCTGTCAACGCCGCTCAGTGCAGGTTCGACGCCCCACTGCAGCGTTGGAACGACTTGGTGCCGTTTTTCATTCAGCTACGGCGCTACAGCGACAAGCCGCTGCCCGGCCCGGAGGAACTCAACGCGGGCGTTGGCTGGCAGGTTCTGGCGGACAAGCCGCCTGGGTGGATTTCCTCGATCCTGCGAGATGATCGGGCTTTGGTTCTCGTGGACGGTTTGGACGAGCTGCCCGAGCACAGGCGCATGGATGTTCACGGCTGGATCGAAGATCTTGTCGCGACCTATCCCGGATGCCGCTACGTGCTCACCTCGCGCTCGCCGGCTGTCAGCGACGACTGGCTGGCGAACGTCGGATTTCGCCACGCTGAAATGCAAGCGATGAGCCCAGGGCACGTCAACCTGTTCATCAGGCACTGGCACGAGGCCGCAGGACAGGACGAGTCCGATGAGGAGCGGCTTGACCTGGAAATACTGCGCGGGCGGCTGGTGGCGTCGATCGACGCGAGCTTGGCGCTGAAAAACCTGGCGACGAGCCCGTTGTTGTGCGCGCTTCTGTGTGCTCTGAACCGGGACCTGCGGAGCAAACTCCCGACCCGGCGGATCGAGATCTATCAGACCGCGTTGGAAATGCTACTCACCAAACGCGACTCCGGAAGGGACGTGGTAGACAAACTGGCGAACGAATTGTCTGTCGGCGACAAACTGCAGATCCTCGCCGATCTCGCCCACTGGTACACCGAAACGGGACTGGCCACGGCTGATCGCGCGCGGGTCCTGTATCAGATCCAGCTCAGCCTCAGGAACTTCAGCGGGCGCCACCTGGAACCGGATGACGTCTACCGACATCTCCTGCTGCGCACCGGCGTGCTGCGCGAGCCGGTGGTGGGCAGAGTGGACTTTCTGCACAAGACTTTCCAAGAGTTCCTGTGTGCTCGCAAAATAATCGAAAGCGACCTTGCTGAAAAGCTTATTTCGAGAATCCGACACAAGCAGTCTGACGAGATCATCGTCATGGCACTGGGGCAAGCAAGACCCAAAGAACAGAACCGAATCTTCGAAAAGCTCCTCGACAAAGTCGCCGATGCCAAGACCGAAAGCGAACGCAAACAACTCAGGATGCTGGTGGTGCGCTGCCTGGAGACAGCGAACCGGCTTGAGCCCGAACTCTATGAAGAGGCTCTGGAAGAGATTCGTGAAATCCTTCCTCCTCGCACACTTGACGAGGCGAGATCACTGGCGATGAGCGGTGCCGACGCGCTCCGGTACCTCTCGGTGTCAGGCCTGCGCGCCGATGAGGCCGTAGCGAGCATTCGGACCGCGGCGTTGGTCGGCGGTCCGGAGGCACTGGAACTCATCACAGGGATCGCGAAGGAGTACTCGTTCGATTCGATCGGTGACGAGCTGGTAAGCGTATGGCCGTTCTTTGACCCAATCGAGTTCGCCAAACGCGCCTTCAAGGAGGCGGCCACCAGCGCCGTGACCTTGGTTGTGAACGACATGACCGTGCTACCGGGTGTCGAGATATCACCGTTCGCCACAGTGGTGTGTGAATTCGACAAAACCGCGAAGCCCAGCGACCTCTTGGCCGCGGCGAAACTGCCAACGCTGAGCGGGGTGCGACTGACCGGGTGCCCGGCCGTCACGAGCTTGACGTGGTTGCGTGACTGCGTGGGACCCGTGTCGACTGTGGCAGTGACGCAATGCGAGAACCTACGCGACATCAAGGTGCTCTCGACCCTGCCGAGCCTGACCCGTCTGACACTCGTGGACATCGCCCCAGCCACCGACTTCTCCGCTTTAGCCCGGCTGAGGGGCCTCGAAGAGCTCGAGATCGGACCTATCGATCAGGTGACCACCTTCCATTTGACCGCCGGCCTGCCCGCCTTGACGGCGTTACGACTGCGCAGCTGCGTCGATCTGAACTCGGTGGGCGACCTCGGCGAGCATCGGCACCTGCGCCAGCTCGTACTGGACGACTGCCATTCTGTGGCGAGCATTGGTGACCTTTCCGGGCTGCCGGCCCTCGAAACTCTCACACTCACGGAGTCTCCCCAGCTTCGCGACCTCAGCGAAGCTCGCGGTGTTCACGGCATACGGTCCCTGACCATCCAATGGTGCGACTCGCTTGACTCGATGCGAGGAATCGCGGAGTTCCGCGGTCTCGAGGAGTTGTCCCTGGTCGGGTTGCGCAGTTGCGCCGACCTGACCGAGCTGGTCGAACTCAAAGAGCTGCGCCGTTTCCGCCTGCGTGACTGCCGGCGCGTCCGCGATCTGTCATTGCTGGACAGGCTTCCGCGTCTGCGGGTGCTCGATACCGTCGGCTCCGGCGTGCAGCCCTCCCGGGGATTCCTCGCGAAGAACCCCCGTCTCCGAGTCGTGGACAATTCCAGCGGAGGTAGCCAGGCCGACGACTGCTAGAGGCGCAGCACAAGGACCAGGGCCAAGGTCAGTACGACGCAGGTCATCGCCAGCCACCAGTAGTTTTGCATGGGCGCGTCATAGAGTGTGTGTTTGGTGCCGCGCCGGTTCAGCCCGCGTCCGATCATTCTGATCAGGATCGCGCTGAGTACGAATCCGGCCACCCGGCCGATGTCGGTGACCAGCTGCTTCCCGTCGAACAGGCCCTGGACGACAACGTCGACGATGAGGCCGAGCACGAGGAGCGGCCCCAGCAGGCAGTCCGACCCTGACCATTTGACCACCGCGACCGGATGGCGCCGTCCTCTACGTCGACAAACTCGGACCGGCGGACGTCGGCGTCCGGGCGCTGGAAGACTGCTCGGCGCGCGCCATGGTCGTGGCGAAGAAGGCAAGCGCGCGAACGGGATACCGGTTTCCGGTCCGGGTGCCGGCCGGCGGCTCACTCGTTCCGGACGCGGACGGAAGAGTGCTCATCAACACGCCATCGACGGGCACACGATCGTTCAGCGGGTCGAGCACGCGGGTGCGGCCTATCCGGTGGTGAGCGACCCCAGCGTGCGGCTGTGCACCACGGCGGTCATCATTTCGAGCGCCTGCTTCAAGTTCAGCACAGCGGCCTGAGACCGCTGATCGTTTCCGCCGATCGCCAAAACGCGATCTTTCTGTTTCCACTCTGGTTGCCGGGGAAACCAGTTCCTTCCCGGGCCTTAAACCAAAGGAGAAATGGATGTTCCGCCATACGGATCACTTGCAGTTCCAGGCAAAGCCGGAGAAACCGGATCCCGTGTACGCGCGCAAGCTGCAGGAGCTCATCGGTGGCGCCTACGGCGAGATGACGGTGACCATGCAGTATCTGTTCCAGGGCTGGAATTGCCGGATGCCTGGAAAGTACAAGGACATGATCATGGACGTGGCGACCGAAGAGATCGGGCACGTCGAAATGATCGCGACGATGGTCGCCCGGTTGCTCGAGGGTGCTCCGGCGACGGAATCGACTCGTGCGGCACTCGCCGACCCGGTGACGGCGGCGGTGCTCGGCGGGATGGATCCGCAGCACGCGATAGTCGGCGGGGGAGGGGCGCTGCTCGCGGACTCCAACGGCGTGCCGTGGAACGGCCGCTACATCATCGCCAGCGGCAACCTGCTCGCCGATTTCCGCGCCAACGTCGCCGCCGAAGCCCAAGGCAGAGTCCAGACCGCGCGGCTGTACAACATGACCGACGACCCCGGCGTCCGTGACATGCTGCGGTTCAACCTCGCCCGCGACACTTATCACCAGAACCTGTGGCTCGCCGCCATCGAGGAACTGCAGGCGGACGGGTTGGCCGGTGTCGTGGCGCCGGACGCGCTGTTCGACGAAGAACACGCCGCGCACGCGACCCAACTGTGGAGCCTTTCCGATGGCAATGCCTCGGCCGAGGGCCGGTGGGCGAGCGGGACAGCTCCGGACGGGCAGCACACCATGGATTTCCTGGCCGACCCAGCACCGCTCGGGGGTCCCGGTACCCCGCCGCCGCCTGACCCGCTGTTGTACGCCACCTACGACGGCAAGCTCGGGGAACCGCGGAAACCTGAACTGGGCACCGAGACCGGGGTCATCGGCAAGATCAAGAAAGCCATCGATTAGCTAGCGAGCGCGGTGGCAGGCGAGGCCTGGTCTTCCTCGCTGGCGGCGATTTCGTCATCTGTCGACAGATGACGAAATCGCCGTATCTCGAACTGCGACCGCAGTGCTAACAGGGGCGCACGGAGAGGGCGAGAATGTCTACCCAGCCCGCTTCCTGGTCGTTGTCGCCGGTCAGCCAGTACCCTTTTTCCTGCACGTGAACGGTGACCCATTTACCGGCCGCCAACGGCCGGAGCGGGTATTGGGTGCTCGGCGTGCGGTACATCGTGGTGTCGTACTTGACCACGGCCGAACAGCCTTGCACGGTGGCGGGGGCCGCATCCGACGCGGACGCGGGAGCCGACCCGAGGCCTGCCAGTGCGAACACCGCGGAAGCCACCACGCCACACATTACCTTGCTCATGTTGTTCCTTCCCGGCCCGACGCGGGCTGATCCCACGTCAGGGTTCTTTGTGTCCCAAGTGGACGATGGGGCAGCGGCGGAGCGGACGACTAGAAGCGGACGAAAGACAGGGGGATCAGCCCTCCGTTGTAGCAGGCTCCGACGTGGCCCCACTGGCCGACGGTGAACCAGTGCGTCATCTGGACACCGGTGATCCAGCGGCGCGGGTAGAACGTCGCCCGCGAGTTCGGGTTGATACCGGTCAGTGGCAAGCCGAAGGAGCCGCCCTGATCCTGGGAGGAGTACTGCCCGAAGTGCAGCGAGAAATTCGTCTCGTTGATGACGTCGATTCGGTCAACGTAGAGATTCGACCCGGTGAAATTGCCCCATACCTGGGTTCGCATGGACCATTCGGCGACGTCGCCCAGCTCGTCGCACGAGTCACCCCATGGCGCGATGATCGAAGAAGCGATCCCCTGGTAGAAGTAGTTTCCACCGCCTCGCTGGGCGAGCGCGGGCTGAGTGGTGGCGGCGATCGCCGCGATGAACACCATCAGCACCGAAAGCGTGCGTCGAATCACGCGACCGCGCGCACCCTTGAATCGTTCGACCATACCGTGCGCCTTTCTGGTGAGTAGATCACATGGTTCGCTGGCCAGTGTGGTGACCGGCAAACTGCGCGGCAAGGGTTTTCAGGCGGGTGTGAAATCCCTTGATCCTGTCGTGCGGCATTGCGACGCTGAGGGTTCGGCCGCGCTGACCTCGGCTACCTGGACACCCGGGCCGACGCCGCTCGGCGACTCGGGGGTTTCGCCGCCCAGGACTCATATAAGGAGAGGTGGCGGGCAAGACGCCCGCCGCCCCGCGCAGAACCCTACGACTGGAAGAGATCCATGCCGTTCCAGCCGCTGCCGAGCGGACGGCGGTGCCGAGGCCGGTACCTGTGCTCGGGTAGAGATTCAAGGTGCCGTCGGCGGTGCGGCCGACCAGGTCCGCATGGCCGTCGTGGTTGAAGTCGCCCGCGACGAGTGCGGTTTGGCCACCCCAGCCGGAGGCGAGCTTGCGGGGTGCCGCGAACGTGCTTCCGTTGCCTGCGTAGAAGTACAGGTCGCCGGAGTCGTTTTGGATGCCGATGATGTCGTCGTGGCCGCTGGTGGTGAACGCGCCGGTGACAATCGAACGCTGGGCGTTCCAGCCGGTGCCGAGTTTGCGCGGTGCCGCGAACGTGCCGCCGCTTCCCGCGTAGACGTTCAGCTCGCCCAATACGTTGACGCCGAGGAGGTCCGCTTGGCCGTCGCCGGTGAACTCGCCCGTCATGACGGTGGTCGTGCCGCCCCAGCCAGAGCCGATTTTCCTTGGTGACGCGAGCCTTCCGTCGGCGAAACCGTCGTACAGGCAGAGGTTTCCGTCGGAGGCATTGCGGGCGACGATGTCGTCCCAGCCGTTGCCCGTCACGTCGCGGGTGAAACCACCATCGAGGCCTGCGAGCCTGCGGAGGTCGGTCAGTGAGCCGTTGAACCAGTTGCGGTCAGCGCGGGTGGGGATGCCGGGCACGGTCGCGCTCGCCGTGTGCTGCCAGAACGTCCAGGTGCTCCAACCCGTGGGTACGGGTGCCGAACTCGAGACGTAGTCGGCGATCCACAGATAGGTGGACGGAGCGAAGGGCAGCTCGCGCGCGGCGAACACTGCGGCTACGAAAGCCGAAGCGCAGGCCACGGGTAAGGCGATGGCCCAGTAACGCGAGGTCGAGCACATCATCCGCAACCAGGATGGCTCGATCGGCGAGCGCAACAGCTACGGCAACGACCCGCGCAACGTTCCTGGCTGATCAACACAGTCAGCGCCGCGCGGCCGGCACTCCGGCCGTGTCGGCTGGACGGATGGGCGCCGCTTCCGCGTGGTGGAGTGTTGCGGAAGCGGCGCTCCCTTGTTCTAGGAGATCTCGACCGAGCCGACCGTCTGGGTGAACGTGGTATTCAGTGGCGAGCTACCGGTCACCAGGCGCGGGCCGACGACGAGGTCCATGGCGTCGGTGGGGATGACGCTGGTGTCGGTGATCGTCTGGAGCAGCTTGCCGTCGAAGTAGAGCTTGACGTACGACGAGGTGTACTCGAGCGTCGCCGTGTGGTATTTGCCGTCGTAGAGGTTGACGCCGGTGTCCACCTTGAGCGAAACGTACTTACCACGTTTCGCGCTTTCGAAGCGCAGCTGCGAGTTGGTGAAGCTTTGGCTGGTCGTGTAGCCGAAGTTGACCTCGTTGAACTGGCTTCCGTCGGCGGCGGGGCCGTCGCTCCAGAACGCGGTTCCCCACCACACGGCTTGCGTCGGCCTGGCGCTGAGCGCGAACCGGGTGACGACCTTGGCGGAGGTGAAACGCTTCGTCTTGTACCTGATCTTCGACCACGAGCCCGCGGTGTTCGGCGCGGCGCCGGGCTTGAGGTTGAACCTGGCCACGCCGTCGGCGACCGCGGGGCAGCTGTACTCGCAGGCCCACACGCCCGTGTTCAACGAGTCGAACTCGTCGACGAACGTGGCGGCCGATGCCGGCGGGGTCAGCCCGGCCACCAGTACGGCCGTGGCCGCGCACAGTGTCCGCCATCTCGTGAAACCCATTGCATCTCCTTTGATGTGAAGGGCAGGCCGCGGGTCAGGAACCCGCTGCCCAGGGAATTTGCGGCGACTTGTGGTAGTCGATGCCGAGCAGTTTCCACAATGGACCTTGCTTGCCGAGTCGTTCGGCGAACGCGGTCCAGTCGTGGGTGCGCTGCGGGGACCACCCGATTTCCGCGATCGACACCAGCCGAGGGAAGATCATGTACTCGATGTCGGCGCTGGTCTTGATCGTCGAAGTCCACAGTGGAGCTTCGACACCGAGCACTGCCGACTCGCCGACGCCGGTGAGATACGCGCCGGGATTCCAGTCGTAGGACTTCTTGACCTCGGTGTAGCCTGCCCAGTCCTGTCCGAGGACGGTGTCCTTGTCGTACTTCATGTTGAGGTACGTGTGCGGCGCCGGTGACATCACGACCGTCGTGCCGTTCTTGACCGCGGCCGCCACGTCGCTGTCGCTGGTGGTGGTGAACCAGAACTGCGCGATCGTGGCCGGGGCGAGCGTGGCTTTGGCGACCTCGTGCCAGCCGATCACGGACTTGCCGTGCGCGGCGGCGATCTGCTGGACGCGGCCGATGAAGGCGTTGTAGTCGGCCGGTTTCGTCGCCATCGTCTCGTCGCCGCCGATGTGCAGGTACTGGCCGGGCGTCAGCGCGGCCAGCTGGCCGATGACGGCGTCGAGGAACTGGTACGTGATCTCCTTGCCGGTGCACAGCGAGCTGAACCCGACCTCGACGCCGGTGTAGAGCGGCGGCGCCTTGCCGTCGCAGTTCAGCTCGGCGTACGAGGCGAGCGCCGCGTTGGTGTGACCTGGCATGTCGACCTCGGGGACCACCGTGATGAAACGCGACTGGGCGTAGGCGACGATGTCGGCGTAGTCGGCCTGCGTGTAGTAACCACCGGGCCCGCCGCCGACCGAGGTGCTGCCGCCGTAGGTGGCCAGCCGCTCCCAGCCGTTGATCATCAGCCGCCAGCCCTGGTCGTCGGTCAGGTGCAAGTGGACGGTGTTGAGCTTGTACCGCGCGACCTGGTCGATGTACCGCTTCACCTGCTCGACGGTGAAGAACCGCCGCGCGACGTCGAGCATCGCGCCCCGATAGGGGAACCGGGGACTGTCGACGATCCGGCCACCGGAGAGCGTCCACGGTCCGGCGGCCACCGTGGCACCCTGCGCCGCGGGCGGGAGCAACTGCAGGATCGTCTGCACACCGGCGAAAAGCCCGGCGGGTTTGCGCGCCCGCACGGTGACCCCGGAAGCCGAGATGTCGAGCTGGTACCCCTCATCGCCCACACTCGAAGGCGCACCCGACAGCAGCAGCGAGATCGGCTCGCGGTGCCACGACGGCGTGTGCACCGGGACCCGGTAGCCCGTGGAACGGCGCAGGATCGTCGCGAGATAGTCGCCGACGGCCTGCGAGTCGGTGGCGATGGCGGCATTCGCCCGGAGGGTGTATTTGACGCTCTTCGACTGGCTCGCGGCCGCCGGTGCGGGCACGACAGCGCTGAATGGCACCGAGCTGGCCGCGGCGGAAGCCGTGGCCGGGAGCAGACCGGCGAGCACGACGGCGGCCAAGACGGCGGCCAGTGAACGTCTGCGTGGTGACATGGAGAATCCTTTCTCAGGTGAGAAGTTCGTCGATGACCGCGGCCGCGCCATGGCGGGCGATCTTGTCCGTCTGGTCGCCCAGCGTCAGCAGGAACCGCTTGTCGCTGGCCAATTCGGTGTCGTGGCCGCACAGGAGCGTGACGGCTTTGTCGAGGTCGATCGGCATCGACCTCAGCTGGTCGGCGACGGGGTCGGTCACCCGAAGTGGCCGCCCGCTGCCGGACACACCGGTGGCGGCGAAGACGAGCCACGCCGCGACGACCGTGATGGCGTGCACCGGGATTCTCCCGGCGGCCAGGCGTTCGCTGATCGTGTCGAGGATCCGCAGCGGGATCTTGCGCGAGCCATCCCGGGAGACCTGTTCGGTCGTATGCCGCAATGCCGGGTTGGCGAACCGGGCGAGCGTGGTTTCGAAGTAGCGGCCCGCTTCGATGCCCGGCCCGTACTTCGCCTCCAGCGCGGGGATGATGTCGGTGGCCGCGAAGGTGCGGGCGAAACCCTCGAGCCGGGGATCGGCGACGGCTTCGGCGATGGTCTCGTGGTCGCAGAGCGTGCCCAGATACGCCAGCGCCGAGTGGACGCCGTTGAGCAGCCGGAGTTTCCGTTGTTCGTACGGCTCGACATCGCCGACGAAGATGGCGCCCGCTTTGTCCCAGCTCGGCCTGCCCGCCGGGAATTCGTCGGTGAGGACCCAGAGTTTGTCCGGCTCGGTGATCACCGCCGCCCGGTCGGTGACACCGAGCCGGTCCGCGATCGCGCTCAGGTCGCCCGCGGTGGCCGTGGGTGTGATCCGGTCGACGACCGAAGCCGGGAACGACACCGAAGTGGCCAGATAGTCCGAAAAAGCTCGGTACCGTCCTGGATCGAGCCCTCGAGCGAGTGCGTCGAGTGCGCGCGGCAGCACGAGGTCGGCGTTGCGGAGGTTGTCGCAGGCGACGATCGCGAGCGGCTCCGCGTGGCCGTCGAGGCGGGCGAGCAGGCCCGAGACCAGCTGACCGAGCGCCGCCTGCTCGGCGTAGCCCTGTTCGGTGATCGTCAGCGTCACGACCCGGGTGCTCGGCGCGGCGATGGCGTCGTCGAATGCTGCCGGCTGCCTGGCCAGTGCCAGAGCCTGGCTGATCGAGCCGATCACGCGTGTCCGTTCGTGGCGGCCGTCGAGTTCGGTGACGCTGAAGTAGCAGTCCTGCGCCGCCAGGTGGTCCGCGGTGATGGTCGACCGGGGACTGACCGCGAGGATCTGCCACCCGTCGCCGGCGTCCTCGGTGTAGACGGCCTGATGGGCGCGATGGAAGGCACCGGGTCCTATATGGACGATTCCGGGCGGCGCGGCGCCGCGCCGGGACGGTTGCCGGATCGTCGCAGGCAGATGGGGGAGTACGCCTGCCGACAACACGGTCGGCTCACCAGTCATGGATCGTTCCGTCGCGAAGGCGGTTGACAGGCAGGGACTTCGGCTCGTAGGCGTACCGGGCGGCGGCCTCCTCGTCGATCTCGACGCCGAGTCCTGGCCGGTCTCCCGGTTTCATGTACCCGTCTTCGAACCGGTAGGCGGTCTTGAAAACCTCCTCGGCCGGGCTGAGGTGGCCCATGTACTCCTGGATGCCGAAGTTCGGCACGGCCAGGTCGAGTTGCAGCGCGGCTGCGAAGGACACCGGCGAGAGGTCACCGGCGCCGTGTGATCCGGTGCGGACCCCGTACAGGGCGGCGAGGTCGAAGATCTTGCGCAGGTGGGTGATCCCGCCGGTGTGCGAGACCGAGCAGCGGATGTAGTCGACGAGCCGGTTCGAGATCAGGTGCCGGCAGTCCCAAATGGAGTTGAACACCTCGCCGACGGCCAGCGGCGTGACCGTGTGCGCCCGGATCAGTTCGAAGGCGGTCTGGTCCTCTGCCGGGGTGGCGTCCTCGATCCAGAACATGTCGAACGGTTCGAGCGACTTGCCCAGCCTCGCGGCTTCACGAGGGGTGAGCCGGTGGTGGACGTCGTGCAGCAGGTGGAAGTCGTAGCCGTGCTCGGCGCGGACGGCCGCCATCAGCTCGGGGGCGAACCGCAGATACGCGGCGGAATCCCAGACGTTCTCGGTGGGGTACCTGGCGTCCGCGGGTTCGTAGGTGTGCCCGGTGCCGTCGTGGTGGATGCCGTAGGTGCTGTCCAGGCCAGGAACAGACGCCTGCACCCGGATCGCGCGGTAACCCGCTTCGAGGTAGCGGCCGACGTCGGCGAGCACGTCGTCGATCGTCTGCCCGTTGGCGTGCCCGTAGACGAGCACGCCGTCGCGGACCGCACCGCCGAGCAGTTCGTGGACCGGACGCCCGGTGGCCTTGCCGAGGATGTCCCACAGCGCGCAGTCGACACCGGCGATCGCCGTCATCGTGACCGGGCCGCGCCGCCAATACGCGCCTTTGTAGAGGTATTCCCAGATGTCGGTGATCCGCGACGCGTCCTTGCCGATCAGCTGTGGACAGACGTGGTCGCGCAAGTACGACACGACCGCCAGTTCACGGCCGTTCAGTGTGGCGTCGCCGAGCCCGGTGACGCCGGTGTCGGTGGTGAGCTTCAGCGTGACGTAGTTCCGGCCGGGGCTGGTGACGATGACTTCCGCGCTGTCGATTCTCATGGAGCGAGTCCCTTGGTGGTCGAAGTGGCGGTCAGCACGCGGTCGAGTCGCAGTGTGCGGTCACCGGGCTGCCACCGGAACCGGATCAGGTCCGCCGCCGCGCCCGGCCTGAGCACGCCACGTGGAGGTCCTGTCCGGACGAAGCGGGCGGGATTCACGGTGGCCAGTGCGAGCGAGTCCGCCAATGCGATCTCCGCCATCGCCACCGCGCCGGCCACCCCGTCGGCGAGGCCGAGCGCGGCGCCGGCGAGGAACGGGGTACCGAACCGGGCCAGCCTGCCGTCGGCGCCGAGTTCGACCTGCCCGCCGACCGGCGTGTCGTACACCCCTGGCGCCAGCCCGGCCAGCGCGACCGCGTCGGAGACCAGGAACGCCCGGTCGAGCCCTTTCGCGCGCAGCATCGCGGTGAAGACGGCGGGGTCCAGGTGATGCCCGTCGGCGATGAAACCCGCTGTCAGGCGGACTTCGGCCAGCTGGGACCAGAGGTAGTTCGGATGACGCGGCAGCATCGCGTGCGCGCCGTTGCCCAGATGGGTGGAGACACTCGCGCCTGCCATGACCGCGGCTTCGATTTCGGCGTGCTCACAATGGGTGTGGCCGATCGCGACATGGACGCCGTGCTCCCGGAGCGCCGCGATGTACCCGGTGCTGCCCGGGTAGTGCGGTGAAAGCGTCACCATGCCGACGAGTCCGTCGCAGGCTCGTTGCCACCGCAGGAACTCCGCCACCGACGGTGGCCTCACCCACTCGCGGTCGTGTGCCCCGCGCGGACCCTCTTCCGCCGAGATGTGCGGACCTTCCACGTGTACATGGGAAATCGCGTGCCGTACCGCCGGATCGACCGCCCTCGCCCTGGCGATCACCGCCAGCGCGGCGGTGATCCGGTGCTCAGGTGCGGTGATGATGGTCGGCGCGAACGTCGTGACACCTTCGTCCGCGAGCGCGCCCGTCAACCCCACGATCGTTTCGACGTCGACGTCGGCCGCGTTGACGTCGTACCCCGCGTACCCGTTGACCTGCAGGTCGATCAGTCCCGGCGCGAGCCAGCAGGTGTCGTCGGCGTCCGGGATGTCGTCGACGGCATCGATGACACCGTCGCTGACCCTCACGCGGACAGTGCGCCCGGATTCGGGGTCCAGTCCAGTGATTTCTGTGCTCATGAATCGCATCCTTCGCGGGATACCGCTTCGTCATCGCGGCGCAAGAATGGCATGAAAAGGTTTTCAAGACAACCACCATTGGTTCGGACCACGCGGTTCGCGGGGGTCGGACAGGGCGCCGATCAGGCAGGAATCGGTGTGCCGCCGCCGCGGGGACCGGTGGAGTCACGCACCACCAGATGTCCTTCGTAGGACTGATTCCGCGTCTCGGACGCCCCGCCGAGGATCATCTCGATCACCGCGCGCCCCAGCCGGGCGCAGGGTGCGCTGACCGTGGTCAACGCGGGCCTGGCCATGCCCACCGGCAGCACGTCGTCGCAGCCGATGACTGAGATCTGGCCGGGCACCTCGACGCCGCGGTCGTGGAGCCGGGACAGGACCCCCAGCGCCATCTGGTCGTCGAACGCGATCACGGCGCTGGCGCCCGTGGCGAGCACCCGGTCGGCGGCCGCGACCCCCGCGTCGTAGCTGGGGGCGAACGGACCGAGCACCTTGACGCCGAGCCCGAGCCGGTCCGCCTCCCGGCGCAGGAACGTGAGCCGCTGGGTGTTCGACCACGACGTCTCCGGACCGGACAGGTAGACGAACCTGTCGTGGCCGAGCGCGGCGAGGTGGTCGACCGCTTCGGCCATGCCGGGTCCGGTGTCGACCACGGCCGAGGGCAGTCCCGCCTTCTCGCCGTTGACCAGCACCACCGAACAGACCTTCGCCAGCGCGGTCACGTCCTCGTCCGCGAGCTGGGTGGCGCACAGCACCAGGCCGTCGACCTGCTTGACCATCTCCTTGGCGACCTTGAGCTCCCGGCGGGGATCGAGGTCGGTCGTGGCGAGGAAGACGGCCAGGTCCGCCGCGGCGGCGCGGTCGGTCGCCCCCTTGACCACCGGCGGGTAGAACGGGTTGACGATGTCGGGCACCAGGATCCCGACGTTGCCCGTCTTGCCCGTGACCAGGCCCTTGGCCGCGCGGTTGGGGGTGTAGCCGAGCTGGTCGGCCGCCGAGAGCACCGCGGCGCGGGTGTCCGGGTTGAGCAGGTCCGGCCTGCCGAAGGCGCGAGAGACCGTGGTCGGCGAAACCCCGGCCAGTTTGGCCACCTCGATGATCGTCGCGACCATGTCTTCGCCCCGTTCTCCCACTTGCCTGCTGCGCTCATCCTACGGACGGGCGCGAAGCCGTTCCTTGACATCGATGAAAAGTATGCAAACCTTTTCATCGCGAGCTTGCCGGCGGCTTCTGAGCCCGGCGAGCCGGCCGGAGGAGGCGTTCCTCTTCAACCGGGCCAGTCCCGCGCGTTCCGACCTTGGAGGGCTACATGAGACTCGCCGATTGGCTTGTCTTGGCCGCCTACTTCGGCGTCATGCTGTGGATCGGCTGGTGGTCGAGACGCCGGGTCCGCTCGGCGGAGGACTTCTTCACCGCGGGCGGCAAGATGCCTTGGTGGCTCTCGGGAATCTCGCACCACATGTCCGGCTACTCGGCGGCGGTGTTCGTCGCCTACGCCGCGCTGGCGTACACGACGGGCTTCGCCGTGTACGTCTGGTGGGCCGTCAGCATCACGCTCGGCTGCGCGATCGGGGCGTTCGTCTTCGCGCCACGGTGGCCGCGCATCCGCCGGCGCCTCGGCATCATCTCGCCGCTGGAATACCTCGCCACCCGGTACAACGTGCCGTCGCAGCAGGTGCTCGCCTGGTCTGGCACGGCCCTGAAGGTGTTCGACGTCGCCGCGAAGTGGGCGGCCAGCGCGATCCTGCTGTACTCGTTCACCGGCGTGTCGATCCCGATCGGGATACTGCTCGTCGGCGGCGTGACACTGGTGTACTCCACGATCGGCGGGCTGTGGGCGGACGCGCTGACCGACTTCGGCCAGTTCGTGATCCAGCTCGTCGCCGCACTCGCGCTGCTGGTGGCGGCGCTGGCCGAACTCGGTGGCCCCGGCTCTGTCTTCACCGTGTGGGACCGGTTGCCACCGTCGCATTCGGACCCGTTCGCGGGCTCGCTCACCGTGCCGTTCTTCCTCGCGTACTGCCTGATCAACTTCGTGTCCTACAACGGCGGCACCTGGAACCTGGCGCAACGGTTCATCGCGTCGCCCACCTCGTCCGACGCGCGGAAGTCGATGCTGCTCTCCGGTGGTCTCTACCTCGTGTGGCCGCTGATCCTCTTCTTCCCGATGTGGGCGGCGCCCGTGTTGCTGCCGGGACTCACCCGCCCCGACCAGTCCTACGCGCAACTGGTGACCCACCTGCTGCCAGCCGGTCTCGTCGGACTGGTGCTCGCCGGGATGTTCGCGCACACCATGGCCATGACGTCGTCGGACGCCAACGCGATCTCCTCGGTCGTCGTCCGCGACATCATCCCGGCACTGCGCGGGCGGCGGGGCAGGCTCACCGGCAAGACAGAACTGCTCGCGGGCCGGGCGGCCACCTTCGCGTTCATCGCCGCTTCGATGGCCATCGCGCTCTCCGCCGACTCCTTCGGCGGCGTGCTCGGGCTGCTCATACTCTGGTTCGGCGCGCTGGTCGGCCCGATCGCGGTGCCGATGCTGCTCGGCATGCTGCCACTGTTCCGCCGCTGCGGTCCCTCGGCCGTGCTGCTGTCCTGGCTCGCCGGGATCGTGATGTTCGCGCTCAACCGTTACGTCTTCAGCGCCCCGCAGGCGTTCACCGTCGCGAGTCCCATCGTCATAGCGATCGTGGTCTACAGCCTGACGGGACTGGTTCGTCCCTGGCATGATGCCGGCTCCGACGAACTCGTCGACGCGATCCGTCAGGACGCCCAGCCCGTCGTGAGGCCGTTGTGACGACATCACCTCGTGTGCTGCTCGAGACGGAAATCCTTCCATGGTGGGAAAAGAACGGCGTCGATGGCGAGTCCGGCGGCGTGTTCACCTGTTTCACCAACAACGGAAAACGGCTGAGCGACGACAAGATCACGTGGTCACAGGGCCGTTGGGCGTGGCTGTGCGCGCAACTGCACGCGGACAGCCTGGCCGGCAGGCTCACCGGCGAACCGTCCACATGGGCCAGTCGAGCGCGAGCGACGAGCGCGTTCATCTTCGAACACGCTGTGCTCGACGGTCCGGTCACCGCTTTCCGCCTCTCCTCGAAGGGCGGAACACCGGCGGACGGCGATGCCGGCGCGGGCAGCAGCGTCCTCGCGGATCTGTACGCGGCGCTGGGACTCGCGGGCGGCGCGAGCTCGCTCGACAAAGGCGATCCCGAGCGAGCGCGGTGGTCCGAAGCCGCGGTGTCGTTGCTGGCACACGCCGAGCGCCGCATCGCGGACAGGACCGCGCCGTCCGAGCCGTACCCGGTGCGGGCCGGGTTCACCGACGCCGCGTCGCTCATGCTGTTGCTGCATGTCGGTTCGGAGATCCACAAGGTCACCCTCTGCGAAGAAACCGCCGCCGTCGTCGACCGCGCCATGCTGGGCTTCTTCGGCGCGACACCCGGAGCCGGGATGTGGCAGCCGGAGCACTGGTGGGAATTCCGGCCGGACAGCGTCGACGACTGCGACACCCTGCTCGCCCGCCACGTCACCCCAGGCCACCTGCTGGAAGCGCTGTGGATGGCCGCCGACGCCTGTGCCACACCACTGCCGGACTGGATCCCTGACCTGGCCGTCCGCTGCCTCGAACTCGGCTGGGACACCTGGCACGGCGGCTTGTTCCGGTACGTCGACCGGTTCGGCCAGCACACCCCCAACCGGCCGGTCGGACGGCTGTTCGGCGACGACCCGTACGAAACACTGGTCCGGCGGACCTGGGACACCAAGCTCTGGTGGGTCCACGTCGAGGCCATGTACGCCACACGCCTGCTCGCCGGCCACACCGGCCGCCGTGATCTGAAGGGCTGGCACGACCGTCTCAGCGAGTACACCTTGAAGACCTTCCCGAGCCCCGACGGCCAGGAATGGCTGCAGATCCGGGACCGCGCCGGCAGGCCGATCGACACCGTCGTCGCGCTACCGGTCAAAGACCCCTTCCACATCGCACGAGCCTTGCTGCTGCTCAACCGGCTCGACGGCACCCCGTAAAGGAAACGACATGCACACGCCCTTGACCATCGACGACGGCACCCTCGAGGTCCACCAGTCGCCGACCGCCGAGGAAGCGGGCCATGCGGCAGGCGCCAAGGCCGCCCGACTGCTCAAGCGCGCGCTCGACACCCAGCCGACGGCCCGCGTCGCCTTCGCGGCGGCACCGTCCCAGGACTTCTGCCTGCGCGCGCTCGCCGCCACGCCCGGCATCGACTGGGGCAGGGTCGTGGCGTTCCAGCTCGACGACTACGTCGGCCTGCCCCCGAGGTCGCCCGGTACCTTCGCCGACTATCTCGACAGGCAGCTTTTCCGGACGGTCGCGCCTGGAACGATCCATTACATGAGCCTCGAAGGAAATCCGGGGCTCGGTGAGCGCCGTTACGCGGAACTCGTCGCCGAAAGCCCGCTCGACCTGGTGCTGCTGGGCATCGGGGAAAACGGCCACCTCGCCTTCAACGATCCGCCGGAAGCGGACCGGTTCGACCTGAAACCCGCGCGCCTGGTCACCCTCGGTCACGCCTCCCGCGTCCAGCAGGTCAACGACGGCTGCTTCCCAAGTCTTGACGAGGTGCCGGTCGAGGCGCTGACGCTGACCTTGCCCACGCTGCTGTCCGCGCAGGCAGTCGTGTGCACGGTTGTGGGGGCGCGCAAGAGGAACGCGGTCACCCGCACACTATTCGGTCCGGTGACCGCCGACTGCCCCGCGTCCTATCTGCGCGAACACCCCGCCGCGGCTTTGTATCTCGACGCAGGTTCATCCCCAGCGCAACCCTCACGGAGGTAAGGATGAGAAATCGCCTTTCGCTGGCCGGCATCGCGCTGGCCGTACTCGGCTCCTCCGTTGTCGCCGTCCCAGTGGCGGTGGCGGACACGGCCGAACGCGGCGTGCACGACATCGTGCCGGCGCCGGTCGCCGCGGTGGCCGATCCGGACGCGGGCTTCCGGCTCTCGCCGTTGACCGTGATCAGCGCCGGTCGCGGCGCCCGCCAGGTCGGGAATTACCTGCGTGGCCTGCTGCGGCCCGCCACCGGCTACGCGCTGCCGGTACTGCCGCGCAACTGGGGCCTGCCCGCGATCTCGCTCGAGCTCGGTCACGACGCGCGCATCGGCGCCGAAGGCTATCGGCTCGAGGTAGCGCGCACGGGCGTGAAGCTGACGGCGAACACCGCCGATGGCCTGTTCGAGGGCGTGCAGTCGCTGCGGCAACTGCTTCCGTCGGCGATCGAGTCGAAGAGCGTGCGGCATCGGGAGTGGACGGTCGCGGGCGGCTCGGTGCTGGACTACCCGCGCTTCGCCACTCGCGGCGCGATGCTCGACGTCGCCAGGCACTTCTTCAAGCCGGATCAGGTCAAGCTGTACATAGACCAGGTGGCGCAGTACAAGATCAACACGTTGCACCTGCACCTGTCCGACGACCAGGGCTGGCGGATCGAGATCAAGAGCTGGCCGAAGCTGGCCACCGTCGGCGGCGCGACGGCGGTCGACGGTGATCCCGGCGGCTACTACACGCAGGAGCAGTATCAGGACATCGTCGCCTACGCCGCTTCACGGCACATCACCGTGATTCCGGAAATCGACATGCCCGGCCACACCAACGCCGCGCAGGCGACCTACGCGGAGCTCAACTGCGACGGCGTCGCCGTGCCGCCGCGGACGGACACCAAGGTCGGCTACAGCTCGCTGTGCATCTCCTCGCCGACCACCTACCGGTTCGTCGAGGACGTGATCCGCGAACTTGCGGCGATCACTCCTGGCCCGTACCTGCACATCGGCGGTGATGAGGCCCGCGCGACAACGGCAGCCGACTACCTGGCGTTCGAGCGGAAGGTCCAGCCGATCGTCGCCAAGTACGGCAAGAAGAGCACCGGCTGGCACGAGATCGCCAAGACGAGCCCGCCCGCGTCCGCGGTCCCGCAGTACTGGGACTTCGGCGGCCCTAACCCGGACGTGGCCGCGGCTGCCGCGCGCGGCAGCAAGATCCTCATGTCGCCTGCCAACCACGCCTACCTCGACATGAAGTACACAAAGGACACTGTGCTCGGCAAAACCTGGGCGGGGCTGGTCGAGGTCGAGGACGCCTACGACTGGGACCCGGCCACCCTCGTGCCCGGTGTCACCGAAGACCAGGTCGCGGGTGTCGAAGCTCCTTTGTGGACCGAGACGGTCCGTACCAGCGACGACATCGAGTACCTGGCCTTCCCCCGGCTGCCGGGCATGGCCGAGATCGCCTGGTCGCCGAAGACCATGCACGACTGGGACGGCTACCGCGCCAGGCTCGCCAAGCAGGGCGCACGCTGGGTGGCGCAAGGCATCGATTTCCATCGCTCACCCCAGGTCGATTGGAACCCGAAATGAGGGCGGCACGAGCCGTCGCGCGCATATCGTTTTTCGATGGTATCGTTTGTCGGTAACATCGATAAACGATAGGTAGTGAGGTGGACGATGCGCAACCCGCTGAAGCCGTTGACCAGCATCACCAGCGTGGTGACGTGGGTCCTGGGGGTCGCGGCCCTGGCGGTCGTGATCGCCAATGTCAGCGCACTGGGCTGGCTTCCCGGCACCTCGGCGAACGAGACCTGTGTCGACGCGGGTGGCCCGGTGGGCGTGCTCAAGCCGGGCGCGACCGCGACCGCGGGCGGCATGTCGGCCTGTGTCGAGCACCCGGCCGCGCTTCAGCGGCTCGCCGACATGGGTGACCAGCTTCCGCAGGTCGTCTTCGAGTTCGGTGCCCTGTTCCTGGTACTGCGCTTCCTGCGGACGGCGTCACGAGAAGGGCCGTACGCGGCCACCGTGCCCGGCAAGCTTTCGGCGGCGGGGTGGTTCGTGCTGATCGGAGGACCGGTCAGCGGTCTTCTGGCGGCTTTGTCGCTGTCCTACCTGCGCTCGACCATGCTCGCCGATGCCAAGCAGGACTGGTTCACCGAGTGGATGGCCGTGTTCCCCGGCTGGGCTGTCGCGGTCGGCGTCGCCGCCCTCACCTTCGCCTACATTCTGCGCATCGGCGTGGAGATGCGCGAGGACCTCGAAGGCACCGTCTGATGCCGCCCGAAGAGTCCGATGTGGACATCTCGGTCCATCTCGACGAGCTGCTCGCCGCCCGCGGGATGACACTGACCCAACTCGCCGCCGAAGTGGGTGTCACCGTCGTGAACCTGTCGGTGCTCAAGAACGGGCGCGCGCGAGCCATCCGGTTTTCCACACTGTCCAGGCTCTGCGAGGTCCTCGACTGTCAACCGGGCGACATCCTGCGCTACCGGCGCCGCTGAAACGACCATCGAGATCGTCACTCACGACTTGGTCCCGCTTGCCCGGCTCGCGCGACGTGAACGGCGCTTCCGCCTCAGCGTTGTGAACTGTGGCGTTCATGCGGACCAGTCAGGTCGCAACGCTCACGCCTGCGCCGACCGGAGCCTCGAACTCGGCGCTCAGCCCTAGCGAGCCCCTGACCCCGGCCTAGCAAAGCTAGGCTTCGCGCCGGACCGAGCCACGCCATGTCCGCCCCGGTCCGGTCGCGTCCGGACGGCAGCGATCGCTCCCGCCGCCAGTAGCCCGATCGCCGAGAACGCGTAGAAGCCCCACGGGTAGGCGATACCCGCCGACAGCATCGCGCCGCCGAGCAGCGGGCCGCAGATCGCGCCGAGCCTGCCGATGCCCGCGGTCCAGCCGAGCCCTGTCGCCCTGTTGTGCTCGGGGTAAATCTGCTGGGTGTACCCATAAGTGAGCGCTTGGGCGCTGAAAACGAAGAAGCCCGCGAAGAAGATGACCGTGTAGAGACCGGGCACGGGCAACTTGACGACCAGCAGCGCGAGGAAGACGGCTGCTCCCAGGAACCAGCAGACGGTTGAGCGGTGCAATCCGCGGCGGTTGGCCAGTGATCCCGCGGCGACCATGCCCGCGACGGCGCCGAGGTTGAGTGCGAGCAGCAGCGCGAGCGCGGTGCCGAGTGGGTAGCCCGCCTGCCGCATGATCTGGGGAAGCCAGATGTTGAGCCCGAAGACGAGCATCAGGCCGAGGAAAGTGGTGCACCAGAACGCCAGCGTCGCGCGCAGGAGACCGCCGCGAAACAGTCCGGCGACAGCTTCGCGGCCGGCGCGCGCCGGTGGTGTCGCGGCGCGGTGCACGTGCTGGAAGCTCGCCGATTCCGGGAGGTACTTGAGCATCAGCGGGACGAGCACGAGCGCGGGAAGTGCTCCGGCGATGAACATCGCGCGCCAGCCGAACGGTTCGATGAACACGATGCCCAGCAATGCCGTCAGCACCGCGCCGACGTGGTAGCCCGTCATCACGGTGGTCGACGCGCTGGGGCCGCGGCCTCGTCCGGCCTGGTGCTCGGTGACGAGCGTGATGGCGGTCGGCAGACAGCCGCCGAGGCCCAGGCCCGCGAGGAACCTCAGCGTGGCGAACATGGCGGCGGACGGGGCGAAGGCGCACAGCAGGGTGAAGGCCGAGAACGCCGTCACGGAAAGGATCAGGGCCTTGCGCCTGCCGATGACGTCGGTGACCGTGCCGATCGTGAGCGCGCCGATCGTCATGCCGACCAGGCCGACGGTCGAGATCAGCGTGCCCAGCGCCGGAGTCATCCCCCAAATGCGGGTGCCGAGCAGCACCGGCAGCACCACGCCGAGCACGACCAGGTCGAATCCGTCGAGCAGCACGGCTGTCCAGCACAAGGGGCGGACCCAGCCGTTTCGTGTCTTCGTTTCCACTCGTGCCTCCACAGCTCCGTGGTTCCCGTTCGGTGGAGCGTAGGAATTCGATCAGCGAAGAAGCTAGAATTCATTTCCACCCGGTGGAAAGAGGTGGAATGGGCGGGAATACCCGAGAACCGTCGCGCAGCGCGGCGGACCGGCTTCTGTCCTTGCTCGCGGCGTTTTCGTCCGACCGGCCGTCGTTGACACTGAGCGAGCTGGCCGAGGCAGGCTCGCTCCCCGTCTCGACCGCGCATCGGCTGGCCACAGTGCTGACCGAATGGGGAGCGCTGGAACGGCACGCCGATGGCAGATTCCACATAGGACTCCGGCTGTGGTACGTCGGCGCGCTGGCGCCGGGTCACCGTGATCTCCGGTCGGTGGCGATGCCGTTCATGGAGGATCTCTACGAGGCCACCCACGAGAACGTCCAGCTGGCGATCCGAGACGGCAAACGGGCGCTCTACCTCGACAAGATCTCGGGCAGCCAGTCGGTCGCCACGCTGACGGAGGTCGCGGGTCATCTGCCACTGCACGCCACCGGGGTAGGCAAGATCATCCTGGCGTTCTCCGAGCCGCGCTTGCTCGCCGACGTGGTCGCGGACGGACTGGCCCGCTGCACGCGCCACACGATCACCCTGCCAGGGGTGCTGGCCGAGACCATCGCACAGGTCAGGGAAACCCGCCTCGCCTATTCGCTGGAAGAGATGACGGTCGGCGCGTCGTCGGTCGCGGCGCCGATCTTCGGCGCGGACGGCACGCTGGTCGCCTCGCTGGCGTTGGTCGTTCGCTCGTCGGCCAACGTCCAGGCTTTGGCCGCGGCGGTGCGGACGGCCGCGCTCGGGGTCACCCGGCAACTTTCGCCCCCGATTTCCACCGGGTGGAAGTCGAAGCTGGACCGATGATCAGCGGTCGCCCCACGCTGGCCTGAAGCGCACAGGCGAAAGGGGTGGCCATGCACGACCGAGCAGAAGTCCGGCGAGTGGTCGAGGACTGGGTTCTTTATCGAGACTCCGGTGACTGGGAACGGTTCGCGACCGTCTGGCACCCAGACGGGTGGATGACCGCCACCTGGTTCCAGGGGCCGGCGCCGGACTTCATCGCCCAGAGCAAGGCGGGGTTCGAAGCCGGCGTGCGCATCCTGCACTTCCTGGGCGGCCACACCTGTGACATCAGCGGCGGCCGGGCGATCGCCCAGACGAAGATGAGCATCCATCAGCGAGGTTCGATCGACGGCGTGCTGGTCGACGCCACGTGTACCGGCCGGTTCTACGACTTCCTCGAACGTCGCGACGGGCGATGGGGGCTCGTGCGCCGCCAGCCCATCTACGAGATGGACCGGCTCGACGTGGTCGACCCCAGCGTCACCCTCAAGCTGGATCCGAGGGTGCTGGCCCGGTTTCCCGAGGGCTATCGGCATCTGGCCTACCTGCAGCGCGAACTCGGGCACTCCATTTCGGACGGACTGCCGGGATTGGTCGGCGAGGCCGTCGACCTGCTCTACCGCGAGGGCGCGAGCTGGCTGGGGGGATCGGCGACCGCCGGTGTCCCGCTCACCGCGGTCCGGTCGGCATGACCCGCGTCTACGAGGCTGCCCGGACCCGTGTCCTGTTCGGTTCCGGCAGCCTCCACCGTCTGCGTGCCGAGGTCGAACTGCTCGGGTGTGACCGTGTCCTCGTCGTGGGCAGGCGAGACAGCCGGCACGTCGAGGACCTGCTGGGCCCGCTGGCCGTCGCGCGGTTCGACGGCGCGGTCATGCACACGCCGGTGGAGGTCACCGAGAAGGCCGCCGAGGTGGTTCTCGCGCAGGACATCGACTGTGTCGTCGCGGTGGGTGGTGGAACCCACATCGGTCTGGCCAAGGCGCTGGCCCGCCGGGCCCGGTTGACACAGCTCGTCGTTCCGACGACCTACTCCGGTTCCGAGATGACCGCGGTGCTCGGTGAGACCGCGAACGGTGTCAAAAGGACGGTCACCGACGAAAAAGCCCGGCCCGACACGGTGATCTACGATGCCGATCTGACGGTGGACCTGCCCGTGCCGGTCACCGTCTCGAGCGCGATCAACGCCATGGCTCACGCTGTCGAAGCGCTCTACGCCCGCGAGGTGAACCCGATCGCGAGCACGCTGGCGATCCAAGCCATCGAGTTGATCGCTCGAGCGCTGCCCGCGGTCGTGGCGGCTCCCTCGGACGCCGAAGCCCGAGGCGACCTGCTGCGCGCGGCGTGGTTCGCGGGCACGTGTCTCGGGTCGGCGGGAATGGGTCTGCACCACCAGTTGTGCCACGTCCTGGGCGGTTCCTTCCGGTTGCCGCACGCCGAAACCCACGCGGTGCTACTGCCGCACGTGCTCGCCTGCACGGCTCCGTCGGTCCCCGACGTCGCGGCGCGGATCGCGGCCGCGCTCGGCGCGGTGGACGCCGCGACCGGCGTCCACGACCTTGTCGCGTCGGTCGGCGGGCCGGGCTCACTTCGTGAACTGGGGTTGGGCGAGGAGCAGATCCCCGCGGTGGCGAAGTTCGCGGCGAACGATCCTTATCCGCATCCGGTGCGGCCCACCGAAGCGGATCTCGAGCGTCTGCTCGAGTCGGCTTGGTCGGGGGCGGCTCCGCCTGCCACCGCGCCGTCCAGCACCGCCGGGCTGACCAGGCAGGTCGTCGCGAGTTTCGCGGGTACACCGGACCGGCGCACCCAGCGGCTGCTCGTCGGGCTGGTCCGCTCCTTGCACCAGTACGTCGTCACGCATGACATCACCGAACGCGAGTGGGACCTGGCGATCGACTTTCTCACCCGCACCGGCCAGACCTGCGACGGCAGCCGGCAGGAATTCGTGTTGCTCTCCGACGTACTCGGTGTCTCGAGCATGGTCGACCTGCTCGAGAATTCGCGCAGCCCCGATTCGACTTCGTCCGCGGTGCTCGGTCCCTTCTACCTGGCCGGGCCGCCCGTCCGGCAACTGGGCGACGACATCGCGGCAGGACTGCCGGGAACTCCGCTGTGGGTGCAGGCGCGGGTCACCGACACGGCGGGCACCGTCGTGGCGGGTGCCGTCGTGGATGTCTGGCAGTCCAATGAGGACGGTCTTTACGACGTCCAGCTACCCGACCAGGACGGCCCGGTCCTGCGTGGACGGTTCAGTACCGACACGGACGGGAGACTGCGGTTCTGGTCGATCCTGCCGCGCGAGTACCCCATCCCGGACGACGGGCCGGTCGGCGAACTGCTCTCCGCCACGGGCAGGCACCCCTACCGTGCGCCCCACCTGCACTTCCTCATCCAGGCATCCGGGTATCGGCGTCTCATCACACAGCTGTTCGTCCGAGGCGGGCCATACCTGGATTGCCCGGAAGGTCAGGGAGACGCCGTATTCGGGGTGAAGGACGACCTCATCGTCGACTTTCCCGAACACGACGGCTCGTGGCGATCGCTCGACTTCGAGTTCCGCATCCAGCCGCTGACCACGGACGACGAGAAAGCGGAGTACAACGATGTCCAGTGACACCGCCATGCCCCGGCCAGGACGAGACAGCCGAGCCGGTACGGACGCCGGCCTGCTTCTGCTCCGGCTCGCACTGGCGTGTGTCGTCGGCGCGCACGGACTGCAGAAGTTGTTCGGCGCCTTCGGAGGCAGCGGCATCGGCGGCTTCGCGAAGGTTCTCACCGGATATGGCTTCACCAGCGGTACCACGCTGCTCGCGTGGGTCACCGGCTTGAGTGAAACGCTCGGCAGTATTTCGCTGCTGGTCGGTGTGGCGACACCGGTCGGCGCGTCGGCCGTACTGGGTGTCGCGGTGAACATCATCTACGTTCGCGCGCCATCCGGGTTCTTCCTCTCCGGAACCAACGGCGGCTTCGAGTTCCAGCTCCTGCTGGCGGCCATCGCGCTCGTCCTCCTCTTCACCGGCAGCGGCCGGTTCTCGCTGGACGCCGGTACGCCGTGGGGGAGAGAGCCCATCAGGTACGGCTTGGCCGGGTTGGCACTGGCCATGGCCATGTCGGCCGGGGTGATCCTGCTGTTCCGGTGAACCACCGATCGGATGCCGAGCGGCGGGAGAGCTGTACGGCCATCGTCAAGATCGAGATACGACCCGAGCCTTGGCTTCGGCGGGTTTGATCTGTACCCAGTCGACCAGCGCCTGTGATAGCACCGCGTATCCGGTTACGTCTTTCACGCCGCGGGGTTCGATCTCAGCGAGGATCTGGCCTTGCTCTGCCTCCAGGCGGCGTTTTTCTCGTTCGTGGGCGAGGTAGTTCATGAGCAGCGCGTCCTTCTCGCAGCGCCACCACTCGGGCGGTGCTGCGAGGTCGGGACTGTCGGCGCTGATCATGACTCCATCTTACCTGTGTCCAGAGACATATGCCACTAGGCAGAACAGTTTTCTGCTTTCTTGAGGCGGCCCGACCCACCACGCAAGGCGGGCATCAAGCCCCGGGCGGGGTTTTCGGTGGGCCCACAACGGATTGTGGGCAGCGTGCCCTCGGGTCCGTATGGATATTTCCGCAGCGACCCACCACGCAATCCGGCCCAGGCAGCGGAAATGTTCATACGGGACCGCCCTGGAGCCGACCCACCAAACCTCAAACCCAGAGCAGTGTTCCTTATCCCAACCCGAGAAAGCTCACCACGCACTAGCTGATGTCCGGGAGCTCACGATCTGCACCACGTTGCCGTGCGCGGCGATGCTTTCCAGCGCGCGCACCTTCGCGGCCAAACCACCGTCGAGCTTGCTGCTCAGCAAGGATTTTTGTGAAGGGAGCCTTCATCCAGCCATGCGTGGTGAAGGCTCCCTTCACAAAATCGGGCGCTGGTGAAGCCGGGCATAAGCGCCCCGGTTAGGCGTTAGTGGGTGAATCCGTGCTGTCGCCAAGCCTCGTAGACCACGATCGCCGCGGTGTTCGCCAGGTTCAGCGACCGCGAGGTCGACAGCATCGGCAGCCGAAGCCGGTCGGTGATCTCGGGGGAGTTCTGCACCTCGGCGGGCAGCCCGGCAGATTCCGGCCCGAACATCAGCACCGCGCCAGGCTCGTAGGCGACGTCGGTGTACAGCCGGGTCGCGGTGGCGCTGAACGCGTACACCTTCGCGGGCAGCAGCGCCGCCCAGGCGTCCGTCAGCGACTTGTGCACGGTCACCCTGGCCAGGTCGTGGTAGTCGAGGCCGGCGCGCTTGAGCTGCTTGTCCTCGAAGTTGAAGCCGAGCGGCTCGACCAGGTGCAGCTCGCTGCCGGTGTTGGCCGCGAGGCGGATCGCGTTGCCCGTGTTGGGCGGGATTTCGGGCTGATAGAAGAGAATCCGGAACATCAGCTGAGCACGCTCGCATAGGTCTTGCGGACGGCTTCGGGCGCCGGGGTCTTCGCCATCGTCTCCGGATCGACGAACACGTACCGCACGACGGCCGAGGCGAGCAGCTCCGAAGCGCGGTGGATCTCGTAGTCGAAGACCAGTGAGGTCGTCCCGAGGTGGGTCACGTAGCCGCTCACCACGAGCTCGTCGTCGAACCGGGCGGACGAGAAGAACTTCAGGTTCGCCTCGGCCACCACCACGTCCGCGCCGTGCGCGCGGAACGCCTCGTGCGAGCCGAACAACGCCTTCTCGGCCTCGAAGCTGCACATGTCCACGTATGCCAGGTAATGCGCGTTGAACACGATCCCCTGGCCGTCGCACTCCTGGTACCGCACCCGCAGCGGCATCCGGGCCACGGCTTCTCGCTCACTCACGGGAGTTAACTTAGCCGTGCAGCTTCCGGTAGGTCGCGGCCGCGCCGGGATGCAGTGGCACGGTGCCGGTGCCGATCAACGTCCGCACGTCCAGGAACTGGGTGCCGATGGCTTGCGCGGGCACCAGGTCCGCCGCCCGGTTGACGAGCACGCCGACCACCGCCGCGGCCACGTCCTCGGGCAGTGACGGGCTGCTGACCAGCAGGTTCGCCACGCCGATCGTCGGCAGCTCGCCCACGTCCTGGTACGCGCCCGCCGGCACCCTGACCTGGTCGTAGACCGGCCCGAACTCGGCGCGCAGGCCGGGGAGCACGCCGTCGAGCGGGATCAGCCGGATCGGGGTGCTCCGGTGCAGCTCGGCCAGCGCCGGGGTCGGGATGCCGCCGGACCACAGCTGCGCCGAGATCCGGCGGTCTCGCAGCGCGGCGATCGCCTCGGTGAGCGGCAGATGCCGGACGTCGACGTTCAGGCCCGCCTTCGCCAGCAGCCGCTCGCCGAGGAAGGCCGCGCCGGATCCGCCCGCGCCCAGCGAGACCGTCCGCCCGGCGAGGTCGGCGAGCGTGCGGATGTCGTCGTCGGCGCGGACCACGAGCTGGATGTAGTTCTCGTAGACCCGGCCGAGTGCGAGCAGCCGCGCCGGACCGGCGAACGCCTGCGCGACATCGGTCGACATCAGGCCGAGGTCGGCCTGCCCGTCACGGACCCGCTGGACGTTCGCGACACTCGCCTCGGTCGCGACGGCCTTGCACCGCAGGCCAGGCTCGGCGCGGCTCAGCTCGGCCGCGAGCACCTCGGCGAACGCCAGATAGAAGCCGCCGCTTTCGCCCGCCGCGATCGTCATCGACCGCTCGGGGCCGCGGTAGGTGCCGGTGGAACACCCGGTGAGCATCGCGAGCCCGCCCAGCATCGCCGTCCGCCTGGACATCCTCATGCGCGCTCCTCGGCCAGCGGCAGCGTGATCCACACGGCGAGTCCCGACGGCTCGGCCGCCCGCAGTTCGAGGTCGCCGCCGCGCGCGAGCACCAGGTGATGCGCGATCGACAGGCCGAGCCCGGTGCCACGCGGCGCGCCGTCGCCACCGGCACGCCAGAACCGTTCGGTCGCCTTCGCGCGGTCCTCAGTGGACAGTCCGGGCCCGTCGTCGCTGACGACCAGCCGCACTACGGACTCGTCGGCTTCCCACTGCGTCTCGATATGCGCGCCGACGCCCGCGTAGTGCACCGCGTTGTCGAGGAGCACGTCCAGCACCTGCGCGAGTTCGGACTCGGGACACCGCACCAGCACGGGTTCGTCGTGTCCGTCCGGCGGCCGGATCGACGCGCCCGCCTGCTCCGCCGACGCACGCCAGGCGTCGACGCGCTCGGCGACGACCGTCGCGAGGTCGCACGGCTCGTCGTCGTGCCCACCGGCGAGCCGGGTGGCCGTGCTTTCCGCCAGCGCCAAGGCAAGCAGACCGTCCAAAAGGGACTCAAGGCGTTCGACCTCGGCGACAGCCGCCCGGTACGCGCGCTGGCCCTCCTCGTCGACGCGGGTGGCGAGCGAGTCCACCCGCAGCCGCAGCGCCGCCATCGGGTTGCGCAGCTGGTGCGACGCGTCCGCGACCAGCCTGCGCTGCTGCTCCGACGCCTCGACCACGGCGTCGGACATGAGGTTGAACGAGGTCGCCAGCGACCGCAGTTCACGCGGCCCGGCCCGCGCGGGCACCTGCGAATGGTGCCCGGCGGTCACCGCCAGCACACCGTCTTCGAGGTCGTGCAGCGGCCGCACCATCCAGCGCGCCAGCACGACCGCGAGCAGCACGAACACCGCCGCCGCGAGCAACGCGCCCGCCGCGATCAGGCCCCACTGCGCCGACACGTCGGCCGCCGCGGCGAGCACGGAGGCACGCAGCACCACCACGCCCGCGACCCGCGTCCCGGTGCCGACCGGACGCGCGAACAACGCGGGCTCGGCCGACCACGGCTCGATCGTCGGCGGCGCCGGGCTGCGCTGATTGCGCAGTGTCGCGTCGATCAGCTCGCGGACGTCACCGGCGGCCAGGCCGCCGGCGGAGGCGAGCGGCGTCTTGCGGGTGTCGACCACGAGCACGGCCTCGCCGTAGAGCGACGCGTACCGCGTGGCCTCGGCGGCCAGTGTCGTCGTGTCGCCCGCGTCGACGGCCTGCTGCGCCAGCACGACGAACCGGTCGACGTCCGCCGCCCGCGCGATCAGCAGTTCCTGGGTGCGCCGCTCCGCCGTGCTCGAGAGCAACGGCAGCGCGAACGCGGCGACCACGGCGAGCGCCATGGCCACCAGCACGACCAGCAGCCGCGCGCGCATCAGCCGCCCAGCCGGTATCCGAAACCGCGGATCGTCGCCAGCAGCCCCGGCCGGTCGAGCTTGGCGCGCAGCTGGGTCAGATGGACGTCGAGCGAGCGCGAGACGGCGAGGTACGCGTCGCCCCACACCTCGTCCATCAGCTGCTGGCGGCTGACCGCCGTGCCCGGCCTGGCGGCGAGCACGGCGAGCACTTCGAACTCCTTGGTGGTCAGGCCGATCTCGGCGCCGCCGACCACCACCCGGCGCGCGCCGAGATCGATCTCGACGTCGTCGAAGACCACCAGCTCCGGCGCGGGCGCCGACTTCGCGCCCGCCCTGCGGACCACCGCGTCCATCCTGGCCAGCAGCTCGGCGAGCCGGATCGGCTTGGCCAGGTAGTCGTCCGCGCCCAGGCGCAGCCCACGCACGACGTCGCGTTCGTCGTCACGCGCGGTGAGCACCAGGACGGGGACGGCCGAGACCTGCCTGACCTTGCGCAGCACCTCGAGCCCGTCCATGTCGGGCAGGGTGAGGTCGAGCAGCATCAGGTCGGCGTCGCGGTGCCGGGACAGCGCGTCGCTGCCCCGGCGCACGCTGGTCACCGCGTGCCCGCGCGCCTGCAGGGAGTCGGCCAGCGCGTCGGCGACACCCTCGTCGTCTTCGACCAGCAGGACCCGCACGCGCATGTCCTTACTTCTTTTCCAGCTCCGAGCTCTTCGAAGTCTCACGCATTGTGCCGTACACGATCAGTGAGATCAGCGCGCAACCCGCGACGTAGTAGAAGAACAGCGATTCGTGGCCGCCCTTCTTCAGCGCCTGCGCGATGAGCTCGGCCGTGCCGCCGAAGATGGCCACGGTCAGCGCGTACGGCAGGCCGACGCCGATCGCGCGGATCTTCGTCGGGAACAGCTCGGCCTTCACGATCGCGTTGATCGAGGTGTACCCGGTGACGATCACCAGCCCGGCCAGCATGAGCAGGAACGCCACGAACGGCTGCTTGGTCGAGCCCATCAGCGTCATGATCGGCACGGTCAGCAGCGTGCCCGCGATACCGAAGAACATCAGCAGCGGACGGCGGCCGATCCGGTCGGACAGCTTGCCCGCGATCGGCTGCAGGATGGCGGCGACGAGGATCGCGGAGAACAGGATCCAGGTGACCGTCTTGCGCGGGATGCCCGCGGTGTTCTCCATGAACTTCTGGCTGTACGTGGCGAAGGTGTAGAACGCGATCGTCCCGCCGAGTGTCAGGCCGACGACCAGCGCGACCTCCTTCGGGTACTTGAACAGCGCGCGCAGCGTGCCGTGCTCGCCGGTCTTGGTGTCGCCGCCCTTGGCGCGTTCGGCCTCGAAGCTCTCCGACTCGTCCATGCCGCGCCGCAGGTACATGACGATCACCGCGGCGAGCGCGCCGACCACGAACGCGATCCGCCAGCCCCAGTCGGTCAGCTGCTTCTCGGTGAGGATCTGCTGCAGCACCAGCTGCAGGCCGAGCGCCAGCAGCTGCCCGCCGTAGAGCGTCACGTACTGGAAGCTGGAGTAGAACCCGCGCTTGCCGGGAGTGGCCACTTCGGACAGATAGGTCGCCGAGGTGGAGTACTCGCCGCCGACGCTCAGCCCCTGGATCAGCCGCGCGACGAGCAGCAGGATCGGCGCCGCGATGCCGATCGTCTGGTAACCAGGGGTGAGCGCGATCATCAGCGAGCCGAACGCCATCAGCGAGACCGACAGCACCAGCGCGGTGCGCCTGCCGAACCGGTCGGCGAACCGGCCGAGCATCCAGCCGCCCAGCGGGCGCATGAGGAAGCCGACGGCGAACACGGCCGCCGTGCCGAGGAACGCGGCCGTGGTGTCCGCGGTCGGGAAGAACGACTTGGCGAAGTATGTGGTGAATGCGGCGTAGGCGTACCAGTCGTACCACTCGACCAGATTGCCGATCGACCCCCGCAGCACGTTGCCGATGACGCGCCGTTCACTGACGGGTTGCGCCGCCTCGTTGATCCTGGTTGTCAACGCTGACCTCCTAGTGTTCTGGCTCACGGTGGCCATTCCACAAAGGCGGGGCAACGGCTTTGGAGGTTTCCTAACATTCGCTTAGGACGATCGCCGGAAGGTCGCGAAGAACACATCCATTACCCGCAGGTAGGGGTCCCGCGCGTTCGGCGAGCGGCCGCCGAGCCGATAACCTTCAGGCCGTCAGCTTCGGCAAACGCGGTGGAGGAGTCTTCGTGGGACGGTCCGTTCTGGTTACCGGTGGCAATCGCGGTATCGGCCTGGCGATCGCGCGGGACCTCGCCGCGCAGGGTCACAAGGTGGCGGTCACGCACCGCAGCTCCGGCGCGCCCGACGGGCTCTTCGGGGTGCAGGCGGACGTCACCGACTCGGAGCAGATCGACCAGGCGTTCAAGCTCGTCGAGGACCACCAGGGCCCGGTCGAGGTGCTGGTGTCCAACGCGGGCATCACCGACGACACGCTCCTCATGCGGATGAGCGAGGACCAGTTCACCAGGGTCGTCGACGCCAACCTCACCGGCGCCTACCGCGTCGCCAAGCGCGCCTCGCGCAACATGCTGCGCGGCAAGTGGGGCCGGTTCATCTTCGTCTCGTCCGTCGTCGGCCTGATGGGCTCCGCAGGCCAGGTCAACTACGCGGCGAGCAAGGCCGGTCTCGTCGGCATCGCGCGCTCGCTCGCGCGTGAGCTGGGCACCCGCAACATCACCGCCAACGTGGTCGCGCCCGGTTTCGTCAAGACCGACATGACCGACGCGCTGCCCGACAACGTCCGCGAGCAGATCCTCAAGACCATCCCGGCGGGCCGCTACGCCGACCCGGCCGAGATCGCCGCCGCCATCCGCTTCCTGGCCTCCGACGAAGCCGCCTACATCAACGGCGCCGTGCTGCCCGTCGACGGCGGCCTCGGCATGGGCCACTGAAAACCCTTCCCCTATCCCAGATTTGGAGACACACGTGGCTGGACTGCTCGAAGGCAAGCGACTGCTGATCACCGGCATCATCACGGACGCCTCGCTGGCGTTCCACGCGGCGAAGATCGCCCAGGAACAGGGCGCCAAGGTCGTGCTGACCGGCTTCGGCAGGCTTTCCCTCGTCGAGCGCATCGCGAAGCGGCTCCCGGAAGAGGCACCGGTGCTCGAGCTGGACGTCACCAACCAGGAGCACCTCGACTCGCTCGCCGACCGCGTCCGCGAGCACGTCGACGGCCTCGACGGCGTGCTGCACTCGATCGGCTTCGCCCCGCAGACCTGCCTCGGCGCCCCCTTCATGGACGCGCCGGCCGACGACGTCAAGATCGCGGTCGACGTCTCCGCGTTCTCGTTCAAGTCACTCGCCGCCGCGACGCTCCCGCTGCTCTCGCCGGGCTCGTCGATCGTCGGCATGGACTTCGACGCCCGCGTCGCGTGGCCCGTCTACAACTGGATGGGCGTCGCGAAGGCGGCACTGGAGTCGGTCAACCGCTACCTCGCGCGTGAACTCGGCCCGCAGGGCATCAGGGTCAACCTGGTCAGCGCCGGCCCGATGAAGACGATGGCCGCCAAGTCCATCCCGGGCTTCGCCGAGCTCGAAGAGGGCTGGGGCGACCGCGCCCCGCTGGGCTGGGACAGCTCGGACCCGATCCCGACCGCCAAGTCGGTCTGCGCGATGTTGTCGGACTGGTTCCCGGCGACCACCGGCTCGATGATCATGGTCGACGGCGGGTTGCACGCCACGGGGCAGTAAGGACTCGTGAGCGTTGCGGGCGGTTCTCTTGGGCGGAAGGGCAAAGGTGTCATGCCGTGCTGGGCGACCTTGGCCCGCGTCAGGCCTGGCCACGAATGAGTGACTGTGGAGGATTCGCGGCGTTAGGCGACGCAAATCCTCCACAGTCACCCCGCCGGGACTCCGGCGTGTGGGGTTTGGGGGGTCGTTCTGCCCCCCAGCCGCAGACCCGCCCGCGGGAGGTC
>NZ_JBHWEB010000065.1:0-55262 GCF_042734395.1 Amycolatopsis sp. NPDC059657
TAATGTGTTATCGAGTTGACTGGTACTAATAGGCCGAGGGCTTGCCCACAAAAATGCTTCGCATCCACTCTACAGCTCTGAAACCCCACACCGTGTGGGCCGACAAGCAGCATCAGTCGGCACGCAGTGAGTGTGTTGTTTCGTAGTGTTTCGGTGGTTATAGCGCCAGGGAAACGCCCGGTCCCATTCCGAACCCGGAAGCTAAGCCTGGTAGCGCCGATGGTACTGCAACCGAAGGGTTGTGGGAGAGTAGGACGCCGCCGAACTCAACATAAAGCCCGGCCCCGGTCGAGAACCCACAAGGTTCTCCTGGGGCCGGGCCTTTTTCATGCCCAAACCAGGCCACCGGCGCCCTGTGCGTGCCGTCCATCCAGGGACAGTCCCGACCCTCCAGGCACGCGAGCCGACCGCTCAGGCACGTGAGCCGACCACTGGGGCACATCTGGGCGCGCGTGGGTGGGGTGTCCGGTATCGGCGTTCGGTCAGGCGATGGCGTAACCGCCGGAGATCGCGGGCCGCGGTTCGGCCTGCCAGGCGTTGATCTCCCGAATCAGCTGGATGACCAGAACGGCCGCCGCAGTGGACAGCGCGAACGACACGGTGTCGGCTATCGCGGCGTTCCTCAGTGACTCGATCGTGGGCTCGCGGCCGATGCGCGAGGCGAACCAGTTGACGAGGTTGCCGGCGAGGTACAACTTCCACCACCAGTCCAGCCGGGCGCTGCCGCTCAGCGCGGCGAGGTTCGGCTCGGACCGGTTGGCAGGCTTGCTCGCCTTCCAGATGTCGCTGACCACCTGGAACGGGAACCAGAAGTTCACGACCGGGCAGAACCACGAGCCGACGACCCAGCCGCGGCTGTGTCGATGATGGCCGATCGACAGTGCCTCGGCGTTCTGCCTGACCCGCCACAGCCAGACGATGAACACGACCGCCGCCGCGATCATGATCGCCAGCGACACCAGCGAGGTGACCAGCGTGATCCGGTCCGCGGTCAGCAGATCCGCCCGGGTCACGCCGGCGATGTCGTTGAGGTAGCCGTCCACGACTTGGTGGGTGTGCCAGTCCGACCACACGCTGACGCCGTCGAGAACGACCGACAGCCCGATCAGCGCCGACGCGGCGATGCCGAGGCCTCGCGCGTCGATCACCGGTCTCATCGGGCCTGGTGGTAGCCCATAGGCCGGTGCCGGCCCAGTGGGTTGTTGATCCGTCACGGTCAAGCCCTTCTCCCCAGCCCGGGATTGCCCAGGATTCCGAGGGGACATCGCTTCCCGCGGTCATCTCGTTTCAATCACTCGCAACCGGACACGGCATGTGCTAACTTTTTTTGGCATGTGCCAGGTGCGGTTATGAAGCTAACTGGGGACGACCTGGTGCAGGTGCTGGCGACCTTGGCCAACCCGCATCGGGTGCGCGTGGTCGCCGCGCTCGTGGGGGAACGCAACTACGTGAGCGGCCTCGCCCGCCAACTGGGGATCAGCAGGGCGCTGCTGCAGGTGCACCTGCGCAAGCTGGAAGCGGCCGGGCTGGTCACCTCACAACTCGAGTTTTCGGAGGACGGCAAGGCGATGAAGTTCTACGAGGTCACCCCGTTCGCCTTCCAGCTGACGCCGGAATCCGTGGCGCTCGCGGCGCGGACGCTCACCGTCGAGAAGGGAACGCAGGAATGAACATCCGCGTCTGGGGAGAAGTGGCGGGCGTGATCGGCATCTTCGTGCTGCTGACGGTCGTGATCGCGGTGGCGATCTCGCAGGTCGCCGCGACGTGGCGGGCGAAGGCCGTCCTCGCGCGCGAGGAGGAGTACCGCAAGCTCGCCGAACGCGCGGTGAGCAGTCAGGAGAACATCGAACGGCAACTCGCCGACATGCAGACGCGGCTCAAGAGCGTCGAAAAGGTGCTCAAGGAAGTCGAATAACGACACTGGGCCGCCGAGCGGCAACTCGACGGCCCAGTAATGCGAAGAAGGCTCAACTCGCCCTGGGGCGAGCACTCACAGAACACTCCTTCACGAGAGGACTTTAGTTCATGCTGCGCAAAAGCAGTCAGCCGATGGCCGAACGGGTCGTCGGCTGGTCGGTCCGGCATCGCACGCTCGCGATCGCGGGCTGGCTGGCGTTCGTCGCGTTGTCGTTGCTCGCGAGCGCGCTGATACCGGGGGAGAAGGCGAGTGGCGCCGACCCCGGCGAATCCGGTCGTGCGAAGGTCGCGTTGAGCACCCAGCACGGCTCCGAGCTGCTGCGGGAGAACGTCCTCATCCAGCCGATGTCCGACGCGGCCGCGAACGATCTGCTGGCGACGCTTCCGCGCGACGCGGTCACCGACGTCAGCGGCCCGCTCATTTCCGCGGACGGCCGTTCGGGACTGGTGACCTTCGGGCTGAGGAATCCGGATGAGCAGGTCAAGGTTCACCTCAAGGCCGCGACCGACGCTGTCACGCAGGTCGCGGCGCGGCATCCCGGGGTACGCCTGGCGCAAGCCGGGGACCTGAGCCTCAGCGGGGTGGTCGACAAAGCGGTCAGCGTCGACCTCGAACGCTCAGGTCTGTTTTCGCTGCCGGTCACGCTTCTGATCCTGGTCGTGGTCTTCGGCGCGCTGGTCGCCGCGTCCGTGCCGTTGCTGCTCGCCGGTACCGCGGTCTTGGCGGCCGTCGGGCTGGTCGGTGTGCTGCAACACTGGATGGCCGTCAACTCCGTGACCTACGCGATGATCCTGCTGATCGGTCTCGCGGTCGGCGTCGACTACACGCTCTTCTTCCTGCGACGGCAACGCGAAGAGCGCGCGGCAGGCCGCAGTGAGAGCGAAGCGCTGCGCATCACGGCGAAGACGTCCGGACACGTTGTGCTCGTCTCCGGAGTCACCGTGATGCTCTGCCTGAGCGGGTTGCTCTTCGTCGGGCTGGACAACCTGCGCGGCGGCGCGATCGGCACCGCGCTGGTCGTCGGTGTCGCGATGCTCGGCTCGGTGACCGTGTTGCCCGCGTTGCTTTCGCTGCTAGGGGACCGGGTGAACCGCGGCCGTGTGCTGCGCCGTGTTCCGGCGAACGAATCGCGGATCTGGACTTCGGTCGCTCGCGGCGTGGTCAAGCGGCCCGCGCTGTGGGGCGGGCTCGCGGTGGCGCTGCTCGTCGTGATGGCCTTGCCCGCGTTGGGCATGCGTTTGCAGGATGCCGCTGTCGTGAACAGCCTGCCGCGTGACTTTCCCACGGTCGACGCCGCCGTCCGGATGCAGGAGGCGTTCCCCGGCTCGCCGCTGCCGGCGCGGGTGGTCATCTGGGACATCAAGGGCGCTTCAGCGGACACGCCCGAAGTGCGCGCCGCTATCGAGGGGCTCCACGAGCAGGTCGCGCAGAGCGGTGGCTTGCTGGCTGAGCCGCTGGCCGTGATGAAGGTCGACAGGGCGATCGTCGTCCGCGTGCCGCTCGCCGGGCAGGGCACCGACGAGCTCTCCAACCGTGCGCTGGAAGCCTTGCGCACCAAGGCTTTGCCCGACACGATCGGCAAGGTCGGCGGAATCGACTTCGCGGTCTCCGGGAAGACCGCGGTTCCGCACGACATGGCCGAGCTGGTGACCAGCCGCGCGCCGCTGGTGTACCTCTCGGTCGGATTGCTCGCGTTCATCCTGATCGGCTGGGCATTCCGCTCACTGTGGATCCCGCTGGTCTCGATCGTGCTCAACCTGCTGTCGATCGGCGCCGCGTACGGGGCGTTGACCTGGATCTTCCAGGACGGCCACCTCTCGTCGGTGCTCGGCTTCACGTCGTACGGCGCCGTGGTTGGCTGGCTGCCGATGTTCCTGTTCGTGCTGCTGTTCGGGCTGAGCATGGACTACCACATCTTCATCCTCAGCCGGATCCGTGAACGGTGGCAGTCAGGCGCGAGTCCGCACGACGCCGTCGTCGGCGGGATCGGCACGAGCGCGGGGGTGGTCACGAGCGCGGCGACGATCATGGTCGCGGTGTTCGCCATCTTCGTCACGCTCAATGCCATCGAGTACAAGATGCTCGGCACCGGCATGGCGATCGCGATCTTCGTCGACGCGACCGTCGTGCGTGGGGTGCTGCTGCCGGCCGCGATGTCGTTGCTGGGTGACCGCGCTTGGCGGAGATCAAGCGCCCACGCGGGCGCAAGCTCCTAAGGTGTCGGCGCCATAGCGCTCGATCTCAGCGTCGATGTCGAGTTCGCCTCGCGCTTGCGAGGCGTTCTCGTCGATCAGCTCCGGCGGGAGCAGCCAGCAGACCTCGAACTCGCTGCCATCGCGATCCTTGGCGTAGAGCCCTTTCGTCGTGCCGTGGTCGGCGGAGCCGACGAGCGCACCGGCCGCCTTGAGCTTTTCCGCGCAGTCACGCAGATCCGCGAGCGTCGGCACTTCCCACGCGAGGTGGTAGAGCCCGACCTGCTCCGAGCCCGCGGTGCTCGGCACGGCCTGGTCACCGACGCCGAACAGGCCTAGATCGTGGTCATTCGCCGACTCTGGCGCCTGCAGGAAAACGGATTTCGGTGTGCTGTGCACGATCCGGAAGCCGAGAACGTCCACATAGAACTCAGCGCTGCGGTGCGCGTCGCGGACCCAGAGCACCGCGTGGTTCAGTCCCCTGATGGGCAAGGTCGGCTCCTTTCGCCGGTCACGGAAGTGCGAAGGCGGATCCGCCGCGCTCCCACCATGCCGAGTACACAGGAGTATCACCGACAAGTTCAAGATACCCTTGCTTGACCCGGTCACGAAGCCTGCCGATCTGCGGCGCGATCAGCGAATCGGTCCGCCAGACGAGCACGAGTTCGCGGTAGAACGGGTTGCCCGCCAACGGGATCGTCGCCAGTCCCTGTCTCGGCGAGAAGCCGATCGGGTAGAGCGGGCAGACCGCGCCTGCCGCGGTCAGCGCGAACGCGATGTGCGAGTCGTTGGTGAGATGCGCGACCCGCTGCTCGAACCCGTTGTCGGCGCAGACGGTGCCGAAGAACTCGTTCATCCCGCTGTCGTCGGGTTCCGGCATGACCCAGGTCTCGTCGGCCAGCTCGCCGAGCCCGATCTCGCCGCGATCCGCGAGCTGATGGTCCAGGCCGACGCCGACGAAGATCGGCTCGGTCAGCAGCTTGGCCTGGACCACGGATTCGGGCAGCCGCAGCGGAAAACGCGGGAACCGGCGCATCACGGCGACGTCGAGTTCCCCGGAACCGAGCAGCGTGGTCAGCATGGCCGTCGACTTGACCGTCCGGCTGGTGATCTCACGGTCGGGGAAGGCGTCGCCCAGCGCGCTGACCAGCAACCAGAACTGGTTCGCCGGGATACCGCCGACGCGGATCGGCGCGTACTCGGCGTCACGCTGGGCGTTGAGCTGGGCGCGCCGCTCCAGTTCGCTGAATTCGACGAGCACCTTGCGGGCGTGCTCGATCACTCCGGCGCCGAGCTGGGTCGGCACCACGCCGTCGGGGCTGCGCAGGAACAGCGGGCCGCCGATGTGGTGTTCGATGCGCTTGAGCTGCGTGGTCACCGCGGGCTGGCTGAGATGCAGTTCCGCCGCCGCCCGCCGCAAAGTGCCCGCTTCCGCGATCGCGACCAGGAGCTCGAGGTGGCGGAAGTCCAGGTGCATGGCGTGATTCTACGGGCGTGATCCACATCTATGGTGCCGTGTTATCGCCGAATGTAATAAGGCCGTTCAGGTGTGCGTGGTTCCGTGGCGGCTCGAACTGCCCTTACCGTGAAACTTCCCCGACCTCAGTGGTGGAGTCCCCCTTGTCGATTGTTTTGGAAGTCGCGCCCGAATACGGGCTGGTCGATCAGCCCGTTGTCCTGTTGTCCGAACGGTCGCTGCACGATTTCCTGAGAGCCGCGCGTGCGGAATACGTCGCCATCACGGCGGACGAGCCGAGACCGTGTTTCGCTGTCCTCATTGGACGGTCGGCCGGTTCTTCTTACGTGGTGGAGGAAATCGCGTTCGGTCGCAACGCGCGCCGCACCACGCCTGCCGCGGCCGAGGAGTTTTCGGCGGCCATCGTCCCTCGTTTCGGGTCCGCGTATGAGAATCCGGTTCGCGCGTGGTGGCTCGACCCCGCGGATCTGTTGCGCATCTCGCGCCATGCCGACGAAATGGGCGCGGAAATTCTCGGTTCGATTCATCTGCATCCGGACTGGCATCGGCTCGGCCCGGAATCCGAACGGTGCCGTCCGCTGTCCGAACACCCGACACCGATGGACGAGTACGTTTTCGGCAACAGCGGCTGGCCCGTCAATGTGGTCTGCTACCTCGAACGCAGGCACGGCGCCTTCTACTACACGCTCGCCGCCTGGAGCGCGGACTGCGAGCCGATCCCGTTGCGCGTCAGCGCCCCGATCCCGGAGCCGCGCCGATGACCGCGCCCGACGAGGACGCCATCAAGCGTGTGTGGGCCACGATGGCGCTGGCATGGGAGAAGGGCGACGCGCGGCTGTTCGCCTCGGTCTTCGACGAGGACGTCTCCTTCGTCTCGGTCCGCGGCGAGGAGCAGGCCACCCGCGCCGAGGTCGAGCAAGGGCATGCCCGGCTGTTCGCCACGGCGTACGCGGGCAGCCGGATGGAACCCGACGTCCGGCTGATCCGCCCGCTCGGCGACGACCTCGCGCTGGTGCATGTCACCTCGGCGGTCTTGCCGGCGGGCGAGAAGCCCGCCATGACGACCCACGCCCAGGCGGTCGTGAGCAGGCGCGGCGAGAGCTGGTCCATCACCGCCTTCCACAACATGATCCCGTTCATCCCCTCAGGAGCGTCCCGATGACCCGGCCCCGCCTGCGCCACCTCGCCTTCGTCGTCCGCGACGCCGAGCAGCTCGCCACCTTCTACCGGGACCGGCTGGAGATGGAGATCTTCCACAAGGACCCGGACGGCAGCCACTTCCTCACCGACGGGTACATCAACCTCGCGCTGATCCAGCAGCGGCTCGACGGCGAAGCGCCCAGTGGCTTCAACCACTTCGGTTTCCAGGTGGACGACGTCGGGATCGTCTCGGACCGGTTCGCCGACGCCGGCGTGCCACGGCCGGTCCAACGGCCCAGCGACCGTCCGTTCGCCGAGTATCGGGCGATCGATCCGGAGGGGAACTGGTTCGATCTTTCGGAACACGGATACCTCCCGCCGCCGGCTTGAGGTCGAATTAAGGTGTGCCCCGACGAATTCTTTTCTATCATCGAGGTATGACCGCTGGGTCGCGACGGTACGCACGCTCGTGCCGTGAGCAGTACAAGCACATGTGCGGTGACGGGAAGCCCCCGGCTCCGCAGCCCGCCACGCCGGAAAAGGCGAATGGGGACGCTCCGGTGCGACAATCTCCTCCCGCGCGCTGAATTCGTTATCAACAAATGCGGCGGCCGGGCTCGTAAATGCGAGCTCGGCCTCAGCATCGCGTCCCGGGCGCGGGTCACCCGACGGTGTGAACCTGCCCGGTTCGCCGCACTCCGCCGCGACGCCGGGCCCGGCAGCCGCTCACCCGCCGCTTCACGCCCGCACGGCGCTCCGACCACGTCAAGACGGCAAGTGGTCTAAACCTCGCTGCGTATTTGAATGACTACCCAGAATTGTGAATCCGTGCCGCCGTGATTCGGGTCACTGACCGCCTGAGCGGGTTAGGTAGCAAGGCTAAGAATCAACACGATCGCCCAGGCCGGGCAGCCTGCGGCCGGGCTCTGCCGACCGGTGGAAAATTCGTGGTTTGAGATCCGGCCAGAGTGGGTACCGAACCTCTGTACCCTACCCTGGCCACGCTTGTGACCAGGGTAAATGTGCCCTCGGCAGGACTCGAACCTGCGACCTAGAGATTAGAAGGCTCTTGCTCTATCCAGCTGAGCTACGAGGGCCGGCGGCGGCGACGGCTGCTGGTCACCCCGAAGCAGCTTAGTCACCGTCATCCACTCGATCGCTCGACACCGCCGAATCGTTTCACATCGGCAGGGAACTGTCGTTGACCTGGGCCCGCGGGCGCGCCGGGTGGGGCGGCGCGGCGCGCCCGCGGGGGTGGGCCGCTGCGCGGACGGCCCGGGTCAGGCGGTGTTCAGCTGCATCCGTGCCCAGGAGCGAACGACCGCCTGACCCAGCTTTCAGCCGGTCACTCCCAGATCTGGATGGCTCTGGCCACGAACGGCGCCTGCGGCACGAAGGTCCCTCCTCCCGGGTACGTGGTGAAGTCGCCTTCGGTCGAGCAGTCCCGGCCTTGGTAGACCGTGATCAGGCGGTCCAGCCGGTTGGCGAACGCGCGGCCGTCGAAATCGGCGGGTAGTGGCACGCATTCCTCGGGATTGGCCGTGCGTAAATCCAATCGGGTGATCTTGCCGCCGTAGAATTCATCGGTCCACGCGCAGAATTCACCTTTCAGGCAGGCGAACTCCGGTGGCGGTGTGCTCGCCTGCGCGACTCCGCCGCCGACGATCAGGCAAGCCGCCGTCAAAGCGAACATGCGAGGCAGGCGGGCGCGGAGCAAACGTCGTTCCATGATGGGATTCCCCCTCGGTTGTGGTGTGAATGCCGTGATTCCACGATGACCCGGGGAGAGAAGATTGTCAGCCCGCATTTCTACTTCTGTGGATAAGTAGTTTCAGTTAACCCGGTTGTCCACAGATCGTGAAATGCCTATTGCGAAACGTGTCAGCGAGTGCTAGGGCCGGTCGAGCCGCGCACGATCAGCTCCACCGGCAGCGTCGTGGGCGTCGGCGGCCGTTCGCCTGCCAGCAGCCGCAGCACCAGCTCGCCCGCGATCCGGCCTTTGCTGACCAGATCTTGGCGGACCGTCGTCAGCGGTGGTGTCGACCAGCGCGCGGGCGGCGCGTCGTCGAAGCCGACAACGGAAAGGTCGCGCGGCACTTCGAGGCCGAGCTGCTTGCCGACGCTCACCGCGGCCAGCGCCAGCTGATCGGACATGCACAGCAACGCCGTCGGCGGGTTCGGCCGGTCCAGCAGGCCGCGCGCGCCCGGTGTCGCGTCCTCGATGGACAGTCCGGAGGTCTCCCAGATCGCCACCTCCGACGCCGGAATGCCCGCCTCGGACAGTGTGTCCAGATAACCGGAAAGCCGGTCGCGGTTGTCGCGGTATCGGCTGTTCAACGCCGTCTCGGCGGTCATCTCGCCACCACGCGGCGCCGCGAGGCACTGCGCCGACATGATCCCGAACCGCCGGTGCCCGAGCTCCAGCAGATGCTTGGCCGCGGCCGCCGCGCCGCCGCGGTCGTCGACGCTCACCCTGGCGGCACCCCGCGCGAACGGCTGGTCGATGATCACCAGTGGCAGCCCCCGGTCGCGGACCGCGCGCAACGCGGGCGCGTCGTCGGACAGCGAATACGCGACGGCCACGTCCACCTGCGCCGCCAAGATCCGGTCGGCGCGCGGGCCGCCTTCCTCTCCGGGCAGCATCAGCAGCGCGTGCCCTTGCGGGTCGATCGCCGTCGCGAGCGCGTCGAGTGTGACCGAAAGCGCAGGATCGGAAAACGCCGCCGAAAGGCCGGCATCCAGCATGAAGGCGACCGCGCCGGTGCGGCTGGTCGCGAGGCTGCGTGCCGTCGGATTCGGGCCGGTGTAGCCGAGCTTCTTCGCCGCCTTGAGCACCTCTTCGCGCAGGACGGCGGACAGCTGGTCTGGCCGGTTGTAGGCGTTGGACACCGTCGCCCGCGAGACGCCGACCGCCTCGGCGACGTCGTCCAGCGTCGGACGTCGGCGTCGGGGGCTGGTCACTCCGGCAAGTCTAGTGCGAGCGAAAACCAGTGGACTTTCTGAAGCGCTTCAGTCATTCTGGGGCAAGGGGGTTCACTGGAGGGAGTGCAGGCTTGGACCGGCAGAAGATCGCGGTTTTCGTCGTGTTCGCGCTGAACGGCGGCGTGTACGGCTCATGGGCGACACGCGTGCCCGCACTGGCGGATCAGGTGCACGCCGGCCCCGGCGCGATCGGGCTCGCACTGCTCGGCGCGAGTGCCGGGATGGTGTTGTCCACGACGTTCTCGGCCAAGCTGATGGCCCGGATCGGCGCACGCGGCGTGATGATCATCGCCGGGGCGGCGAGCGCGGTCATCCCGATCCTGCTGGGCGTGGCGGGAACCGTTCCCATGGTGTGGCTGGTGCTGTTCGCACTCGGTGTCGGGGTCGGGCTCGTCGACGTCGCCATGAACATGGGCGCGGTGCTGGTCGAACGGCGGACCGGACGCGCGATCATGCCGGTCTTCCACGCCGGGTTCAGCCTCGGCGGCCTGCTCGGTTCGGGCGGCTCGGCGTTCGCGGCGGCGCATGGCCTCGACCTCACGCCGCATCTGGCCATCGTCGCGGCGGTCGAGCTGGCGATTCTCGTGGCCGTGGTGCGCTGGGTACCCGGCGAGTCGCAGCCCCAGTCGGCCGAGCCCGCACCCGCCGGTGGCGCGATCCCGTTCCGCCGCATCGCCCTCTGGCTGCTGGCGGGTGTCGCGCTCTGCTCGGCCATCGCCGAGGGCGCGACCGCGGACTGGTCCGCGATGCTGCTGGTCAAGGTGCACGGCATGACCGAAGGAGCGGCCGCGCTGGCGTTCTCCGCCTTCTCGGTGACGATGATCGCCGCCAGGCTCGGTGGCGCTTGGCTGCAACGGCTTTTCGGGCCGACGAAGACGCTCGCCCTCGGAGCCGCCATCGCGGGCGCGGGCCTGCTCGCGGCCGCGTTGATACCGGTCGCGTGGGTCGCGTACCCCGGATTCGCGCTCGCCGGCCTGGGACTGGCCGGGTCGTTCCCGATCGCGCTCAGCCTCGCAGGCGAAGCGGGCAAGCGTTCCGACGGCAGCGGCGGCGAGCGTGAGATCGCCTTCGTCACCGGCATCGCCTACACGGGCTTCCTCGCCGGGCCGCCCGCGATCGGCGCGATCGCCGAGCTCACGTCGCTCTCGGTCTCATTCGTCGTGATCGGACTGGTCGGTGCCTGCATCGCGCCCGCCGCGCTGCTCGCGCACCGGGCCAGGCTGCGCGAACGGGCCCTGCACCTGCCCGTCGGGTGACTCGCGCCATTGCTCGAACGGACGGTCCAGCGCCCACCCGGCGGCCGTCCGCTCGAGCACGCGCACCTCGCAGGTGTCCGGATTGGACAGTGACTCGAACAGTTCGACGCTCCAGCCGAACAGCCGGCGGCACAGCAGGCGGATGGTCAGCCCGTGCGACACGATCAGCGTCGTCTCGGGATGGCCGTCGCCCGCGGAGTTCAGCTCACTGAGGAAGGCCGCGACCCGGTCGTCGACGTCCGCGCCGGACTCGCCGAACGGCAGCCGGTAGAAGAAGTGGCCGAACTCATGCCGTCGCTGCTTCTGGACCTCCTGGTCGAGCGGGTCCTGCAGGTTGCCCCAGTCCTGTTCACGCAGGCGGGGCTCGGGCACGATCCGTTCACAAGCGCTGTCGAGGTCGAGCAGCCGCAATGTCTCCTTCGTACGCAGATAAGGACTGACGTAAACGGCGACCCGCTCGCCGTTCAACAGGTCCTTGAGCACTGGCCTGGCTTGGCGCGCCTGCTCACGACCGGCTTCGGTCAATGGCAGCGCGTGGTCGGGAATCCGGGTGTAGGCGAGTTCGTCGACGTTGCCGAGTGACTCGGCATGCCGCAGCAGGATGATCCGCACACAACCATCTAACCCTCCGGGCATACCCTCGTTGACGTGTCTGCTGAAACCCCCCAGCGCAAAGTCAGCGTGCTGCCGTTGCTCTCGGTCGGCGTGGTCATCGCCGCGGTGGTGGCCGTCGGCCTGATCGCGCTGACCGGTGGCGCCGGGTCCGTCATCACCGGGCTGACCGATCCCGGCCTCGTCACCCGCTATGGCGTGACGGTGGTCCGCGTGCTCGCGGAAGCGGCTTCGGTGGTGTGTATCGGGTCCCTGCTCATGGCGGCTTTCCTGGTGCCGCCACAGCAGTCGGGCACGCTCGCGCCGAGCGGGTACGCGGCACTGCGGACCGCGGGGATCGCGGCCTGGTTCTGGTGCGCGGCCGCCGCGGCGTCGATCCTGTTCAGCGCCGCCGACGGTGCCGGCAAGCCGGTCACGGAGATGTTCTCGGCGCGGACGCTCGTCGACCTGGTCGACGCTATCGAGCAGCCGAAAGCCTGGGTCTGCACGGCGATGATCGCGTTGCTGATCGCGCTCGGCTGCCGTCTCGTGCTCTCGTGGGGCTGGACGGCGGCATTGTTCTTCCTGTCCGTCGGAGGGTTGATCCCGGTCGCCGTGACCGGGCACTCGGCCAGCGGCGGTTCACACGACATGGCCACCAACAGCCTGCTGTTCCATCTGGTCGGCGCCGCGTTGTGGGTCGGTGGCCTGATCGCGTTGCTCGCGCTGGGCTGGCGACGCGGCGCCGGGCTGCCGCTCGCGGCGCAGCGGTTCTCGAAGCTGGCGCTGGTGTGCTGGATCGTCATGGCGATCTCCGGCGTGGTCAACGCGCTGGTCCGCATCGCGCCGTCCGACCTGTTCACCACGGATTACGGACTGCTGGTGGTGGCGAAGACCGTCGCGCTGCTGCTGCTCGGCGTCTTCGGCCACCAGCAGCGTCAGCGCGGGGTCCGCGAGGTCGTCGAAAACAGCGGGACCCTGCTGCGGCTCGCCGCGGTCGAAGTGGTCGTCATGTTCGTGACGATCGGGCTCGCGTCGGCGCTGGCCAAGACGCCACCGCCGCCGCAGACGACGTATCCGACCAACACCGAACTCCTCATCGGCTATCCGCTCGAAGCCGCGCCGACGGCCGCGCGGCTGCTCTTCGATTGGCGCTTCGACCTGGTCTACGGCTCGCTCGCGCTGGTGCTCGCCGCGCTGTATCTGGCAGGCGTGCGGCGCCTGCGCGCTCGCGGTGACTCGTGGCCGGTCGGGCGGACCGTGGCCTGGCTCGCGGGCTGTTTCGTGCTCCTGTTCGCGACTTCGTCCGGGATCGGGCTGTACTCGCCCGCGATGTTCAGCGTCCACATGGGCAGCCACATGCTGCTGTCCATGATCGCGCCGGTGCTGTTCGTGCTCGGTGGCCCGGTGACGCTCGCGCTGCGCGCGCTGCCTGCGGCCGGGAAGGAAGCCCCGCCGGGGCCGCGCGAATGGCTGCTCGCCTTCGTGCACTCACCGGTTTCGCGATTCCTCACCCATCCGGTGGTCGCACTGCTGTTGTTCGTCGGGTCGTTCTACGGACTGTATTTCTCCGGGCTGTTCGACTCCGCGCTCAACTACCACTGGGCGCACCTCGCGATGAACGCGCATTTCCTGCTTGTGGGTTACCTCTTCTACTGGCCGGTGATCGGGGTCGACCCGGCGCCGCGCCGGATCCCGGCGCTGGGCAAGCTCGGGATGATGTTCGCGGCCATGCCGTTCCACGCGTTCTTCGGCGTGATCCTGATGAACATGCAGACCGTCATCGGGGAGTCGTTCTATCGCTCGCTCAAGCTGCCGTGGGTCGGTGACCTGCTGATCGAGCAGCGGCTCGGCGGCGGTATCGCCTGGGCGGCAGGCGAGATCCCGGTGCTGCTGGTGCTGGTCGCGCTGCTGGTGCAGTGGGCACGGGCGGACGAGCGGGAGGCCAAGCGCAAGGACCGCAGGGAGGCGGCGACCGGCGACGAGGACCTCAACGCCTACAACGCGATGCTCAAGCAGCTCGCGGACAAGGGCAAAAGATCCTAGCCGAAGGCACCGACAATTCCGCTCGGATCGGGTCCGGCCCGGCCGAGTTGTCCACATCGCTCCTCGTTATCCACAGATTTCCGGCGGCGCCGTTCCCGGCCCCGTTCCGGCGGGAAGCTGGTCGCAGGCCCGGGACACGACGTCCCGGCACTGCGAAAGGGTGAGGACGATGGCGATCGGCGAAACCACGGTCACGATGGTCGGCAACGTGGTCAGTGATCTGGTCAGGCAGACGCGTGACGGGCACGACGTGGTCAGTTTCTGGATGCGCAGCAAGGAAAGACGCCGGGACAGGAAGAGCGGCCTGTGGGTGGACGGCCGGAACCTCTCGGTACGGGTGGTGTGCTGGCGCAGGCTGGGCGAGTCCGTGTTCATGTCGATGAACCGGGGCGATCCGGTGATCGTCACCGGCCGGATGTCGAACGGCGGGCCCGGCGACGGCGGGGAACCTAGCGCTATACCTGAGCTTGAGGCCTCGATCGTCGCGCCCGACCTGAACCGGTGCACGGCCGTGCTCACGCGCCGCCCGCCGCCGCGTCCGGCGGAGCAGCCGGAGTTCCTCGACTGGCGGCCCGCCGCGGCTCCAAGAGGTGCGAATCCGCTCGTCAGGATGGGCACGAGAGTGACGGCGGCCTCACCGTGAACGGGCCGTGATCGCGTCGTCACACGCTGGCGGACGGAACGGATCGGCGAAGGTGAGGTGACCGCCGTCAAGTGCCTGGTGCGGCCGAACTACGATCGCTCGTATGGCCGAGTACATCTACACCATGAAAAAGGTGCGCAAGACCGTCGGGGACAAGGTCATCCTCGACGACGTCAGCACCGCGTTCTATCCCGGCGCCAAGATCGGCGTGGTGGGACCGAACGGCGCCGGTAAATCCACCGTGCTCAAGATCATGGCGGGGATCGAGCAGGCCAGCAACGGCGAAGCCTTCATCCAGCCGGGCGCGACCGTCGGCATCCTCATGCAGGAGCCCGAGCTCAACGAGGAGAAGACGGTCCGCGGGAACGTCGAGGAGGGCCTCGGCGAGATCAAGGTCAAGCTCGACCGGTACAACGAGATCGCCGAGCTGATGGCGACCGACTACAGCGACGAGCTCATGGAAGAGATGGGTCAGCTCCAGGAGGAGCTGGACCACGCCGACGCCTGGGAGATCGACTCGACGCTCGAGCAGGCGATGGACGCGCTCCGCTGCCCGCCGGCCGACGAGCCCGTCACCCACCTCTCCGGTGGTGAGCGCCGCCGGGTCGCGCTGTGCAAGCTGTTGCTGTCGGCTCCCGACCTGCTGCTGCTCGACGAGCCCACCAACCATTTGGACGCCGAAAGCGTGCTGTGGCTGGAACAGTTCCTGGCGCGCTACGCCGGTGCCGTTCTCGCCGTCACCCACGACCGGTACTTCCTGGACAACGTCGCCCAGTGGATCATGGAACTCGACCGTGGCCACGTGGTCGGCTACGAAGGCAACTACTCCACCTACCTGGAGAAGAAGGGCGAGCGTCTCGCCATCCAGGGCAAGAAGGACGCGAAGCTAGCGAAGCGGTTGAAGTCCGAGCTGGAATGGGTGCGGTCGAACGCCAAGGCGCGCCAGACCAAGTCGCGGTCCCGGCTGGACCGCTACGAGGAGATGGCCGCGGAGGCGGACAAGCACCGCAAGCTCGACTTCGAAGAGATCCAGATCCCGCCGGGGCCCCGGCTGGGCAACGTGGTCGTCGAGGTCGAGAAGCTGCGCAAGGGGTTCGACGACCGGGTGCTCATCGAAGGGCTCTCGTTCGACCTGCCGCGCAACGGCATCGTCGGTGTCATCGGGCCGAACGGTGTCGGTAAGACGACGCTGTTCAAGACCATCGTCGGGCTCGAGGAGCCGGACGACGGCCGGGTGAAGATCGGCGAGACGGTCAAACTGTCCTATGTGGACCAGAGCAGGGCGGGTATCGACCCGGCCAAGACGGTATGGGAGGTGGTTTCGGACAAGCTGGACTACATCCACGTCGGGCAGACCGAAATGCCCTCGCGTGCTTACGTCTCCGCGTTCGGCTTCAAGGGCCCGGACCAGCAGAAGCCGGCGGGCGTGCTCTCCGGTGGTGAGCGCAACCGGCTGAACCTGGCGCTGACCCTCAAGCAGGGCGGAAACCTGATCCTGCTGGACGAACCGACGAACGACCTGGACGTCGAAACGCTCGGCTCGCTGGAGAACGCTCTCGAGCAGTTCCCCGGCTGCGCCGTGGTCATCTCGCACGACCGGTGGTTCCTCGACCGGGTGGCGACCCACATCCTCGCGTGGGAAGGCACCGACGAGGACCCGTCGAAGTGGTTCTGGTTCGAAGGGAACTTCGAAGGCTACGAGAAGAACAAGATCGAACGTCTCGGCGCCGAAGCCGCCCGTCCGCACCGGGTGACCCACCGCAAGCTGAAGCGCGACTAGTGACAGTGCCTGCCTTTAGGCTCAACACAGCTGAGCGAGCACGCCCCTAGTTCGCAGATCGAGCGGAGTTCCCCCGTGGTAGCCAGCAGCAAGCAGGTTCCATCGCATCCCTACGCCGAGTCCCCGGCGCGAGGGCGGGCTGCGGCTACCCCGGGTGGGTCACTGGAACCGGTGCGGCGGCTCGTCGAGCAGGCGGACGCGCTGTACCTGCGTGCGCCCGAGCTGATGCTGGTCTTCGGTGAGCGCGCCGCGGCCTTGGCCGAGGCGGCGGGTTCGGACGAGCTGTGGATCCGGGCGGAGAGCCAGGTCGTTTCGGCCAAGGTGCGGCTCGGCGAGCGGGCGGCCACAGTCGGCCGCGCGGTCGCGGCGTTGCACGCGGCCGAGCACGCCGGCTATTCGGCGATCGCGGCCAGGCTGCGGATCGACTTGGCCGTCTGCGCGCGCAGTGTCGGCGCGCCGCTGACCGGGCTCGTCGCGTTGAGGCCGGTGCTGGCGGATCCGAACCTGACGGCGGCACATCGGGCCGCGGCCCTGTCGCATCTCGTCGGCTGCCTGGCGCAGTTCGGCCGGAAAGCCGAGCTGGACCGGGTGCTGCTGGAGGCGGACAGGCTCTGCACGTCGGACGAGACGCTCGACGCGGACACGCGCTGGCTGTTGCGTGGCCTCGTGCGGGTCGGCATTTCGGCGCACCGGCGGCGGCATGGTGACCTGACGGCCGCCGCTGACGCCGCGCGGACAGGGCTGGGCTACCTGGAGCGGTTGCACCGGCCGGACGACGACGGTGGCCTGGTGCGGATCCGGCTGACACTGCAGCTGGTGTGCACCCTGCTCGACCGCGGAGACGTCGAGATGGCGCTCGAGGTCGCGCAGCCGCTGCTCGACGCTCCGATGCGGGCCGCGGCCGTGGCGCCTTCGGGGTGGCTGAAGCTGGCCATCGCGACGCGGGTGTTCCTGCCTTCGGGTTCCAGTGAAGCGGCGACGACGTTGATGCGGGAAGCCGTGTACAGCACGGACAGGCATGGCCTGCACGCGCTGACCGCGCGGTTGTGGCTCGAGCTCGCGCAGGTCGAGGAACGCCTCGGCAACCCGAGCGAGGCGATCGACTGCCTGCACCGGTCGCGTGCGGCCGAGCACCTCTACGTGCGGGCGCGGCGGCAGGCGTGCGCGCTGCTTTCCGGCCATTTCGGCGCGGGGGAGCAGGCACCCGTCGAGCTCGACGAGCTGTTGTCGCCCGCGGTCCGGAAGCCGGAAGGCCGACCGGAGCCGGGTTATGCCCGCGAGCCGGAACGTGCGCAGGTGCTGGGCCGGGAGCAGGACTACGCGCGGCGCGAAACCGCTAGCCAGCGCGAAACCGGGATGCGGTCCGACGCTGAGTCGCAGCGCGAGACTGAGCTGCGGCGCGAAGCCGAGCTGCGGCGCGAGGCTGAGGCGCGGCGTGAGTTTGAAACGCGGCGTGAGTTTGAAACGCGACGCGAGAGTGAAGCGCGACGCGAGGTCGAGGCGCGGCGCGAGGCTGAGGCCGCGCAGCGTGAGGCTGAGGCGCGGCGTGAAGCCGAGGCCGCGCAGCGTGAAGCCGAGGCGCGGCGTGAGGCCGAGTTGCGACGCGAGGCTGAGGCAAAGCGCGAAGCAGAGATGCGGCGTGAAGCTGAGCTACGACGTGAAGCCGAGGCCGCGCAGCGTGAGGCCGCGGCTCGACGTGAAGCCGAACTGCGGCGCGAGGCTGAAGCACGGCATGAGGCTGAAGCACGACGTGAAGCCGATAAGCGGCGCGAGGCCGAGGCCCGGCGTGAAGCCGAGCTGCAGCGTGAAGCCGACGCGTGGCTCGAATCCGGGACGCGGCGCGAGAGTGAACTGCGGCGAGAGCCGGAGTCGCGGCGTGACGCCGAGCCACGGTTCGAAAGTGAGCCGGAATGGCGGCAGGCGCAGGCGGCCACGAGTGAGTCGAAGCCGCCGTGGGCGCGGGAAGTCGCACCCCGGCAGGTGCGCGGGCCTGACTGGGAACCGGAATCGGAGCGGCCGGACCGTGAGCCGGAGTCTCGGTGGGCGAGCGAGTACGGGAATGGGCGGGAAGTCGAGTCCAAGTGGGCGCCCGAACCCGCCCGTGAGCCTCAGCGCGAGGCCGAGGCTGAGTCGAAGCCGGCTCGGGACACCGACGAGAGTTCGTGGACGCGGGTTTCCATTCGGCCGCCGGTGCTGCCGCCGCTTCCTGACTTTCCGGACATTCCGCTCGCTCCCGCACCGGCCGCCGAGCCTGCGCCCCGGGTGAGCAGGGACGTCGCCGCCGGTGAAACCGGACACCGGGTGCCGGAGCCCACGGAGCCGCGGTGGGAGAACAACGAGCGGTCGTGGGACACGCCGTCCGTGCCCGCTGCCAGGACCACGCGGCACGATTCGGAACACGGCTCGGTGGCCGCCAAGTCCGTTTTGGACCGGCTGGGCATTTCGTCCAGTGGGGGTGGGCGGCGGCGGGCGCCGTCGGAGGAGCCGTCGCAGAACAGGCCTGAGCGGTACGAGCCGGCCGGTGACAGCGCGGCGGAGCCGTCGCGGGCGGAGCCCCCCACTGAGCCGAAGCCCGAGCCGAAGCCCGAGCCCAAGGTCGAGCCGCCGGTTGACACGCCGTCGTACTCCGAAGAGGAGACCGGGCCGTGGCTGCCGCGGCTGAGGATGCCGCCCGCGCTCGATCCGTTCGACGCGGACAGCTGGACGCCGGCTTCCGAACCTTTCGGCGACAACAGCTACGCCAAGGCCATCGCGGCCGACGAACCACCGGCCGACGCCGGTCTCGCCGATCTGCTCGCGCGGGCCCTCGCCGAGCATCAGGCGGGTACCGCGAGCGCCGCCGCCCTGGTCAAGCAACTCGGGTCGCAACGGGACAGTTCACCGCGGCCGGTCAACGGGCACCGGGCCAATGGTGAGGCCTATGACGGGACCCGTCGCCGAACTGGTGAGTAACTAAACCGATTCCGGGTTTTCCTTGCCCGTGAAAGGTTTCCCGACGTGATCGAGTAACTTCCCGGTCTTTTGCAGACGGCTCGACCTCGCGCACTAGGGTGGGGTTCGTCCGGCACATCGCCGTGCCGGAACGGGTGTCAATCACGCACAGTGGAGAGTTGCTCAATGAGCTCGACGGGAGTCTCGTCCCCTACCGGTCAAGGCGTCGAAAGCGCCACTCGCCAAGCGACGAGTCCGGAACAGACCAGGGATGAGCTGATCGACGCCGCGGCCGCGTTGGCACCGGAGATCGGTGAGCTGATCCGCCTGTACTACCGCCACATTCCCGCCGAAGAGGTACTCGGCGACGATCCGGTCGACCTGGTGGGCGCGGTGCGGTCGCACCTGCAGCTCGCCCAGCACCGGATGCCCGGCCGTCCCGCGGTCCGGCTGCTCAACCCGACCACCGCCGAGGACGGCTGGACCCGCGAGGCCACGGTCGTGCAGGTCGTCACCGACGACATGCCGTACCTGGTCGACTCGGTCGCCGCCGAGTTCGCGCGCGACGGGGTGCAGGTGCACCGCATCGTTCACCCGATCGTGGTAGTCAGCCGGGAGCTGACCGGTGAGCTGCGCGAGGTCTACCCGACCGCCGACGCCGCCGACCCGCCCGAGGGCGCGGACACCGAATCGTGGATGTACGTCGAGATCGACCTCATCACCGACCCGAACCGGGCTCGTGAGCTCGACAACCGTCTCTCCAGCGTGCTGGGCGACGTCCGCGAGGTCGTCGAGGACGCCGAGAAGATGGCCGAGCAGGCCCGTCAGCTCGCCGACGAGCTCGAGACCAAGCCGCCGTCGCTGCCCGAGAACGAGGTCGTCGAAGGCGCCAAGCTGCTGCGCTGGCTCGCCAACGGCCACTTCACCTTCCTCGGCTACCGCCGCTACGAACTGATCGACAACCCGCACCCCGACGCCGACGAGCCCGCGCTGCGTGCCGTGCTCGCCTCCGGCCTCGGCGTGCTGCGCCAGGACTCACTCGCCGCGCGCGGGCTCACCGCCGGTCCGGACACGGCCGCGAGCGCGCTCGCCCCGACGCTGCTGGTGCTCACCCAGGCCAGCGCGCCGTCGACGGTGCACCGCCCGATCTACCCGTACTACGTGGGCGTCAAGACCTTCGACGCGAACGGCAAGGTGACCGGCGAGCACCGGTTCCTGGGCATGTTCACCACGACCGCGCTGCACGAGAACGTCCTGGACATCCCGGTCGTGTGCAACCGGGTGCGCCAGGTCATCCACCGCGCGGGCTTCCCGATGGAGTCGTTCTCCGGCCAGCGCATGCTCGAGGTGCTGCAGAACTGGCCGCGCGCCGACCTGTTCTCCGCCGACACCGACTCGCTCTACGCGACCACGACCGGCGCGATCACGCTGTCGGACCGCCGCAGGCTGCGGTTGTTCCTGCGCCGCGACCCGTACGGCCGCTTCTACTCCTGCCTGGTCTTCCTCCCGCGTGACCGCTACACCACCCGGTCGCGCCTCGCGATGCAGGAAGTGCTGGTCGAGGAGCTCGAAGGCACCCAACTCGAGTACAGCGCCCGCGTCGGCGAGACGGTGCTCGCGCAGGTCCACTTCGTGGTGCACACCGACCCGGCGCGCCGGATCGAGCCGGACACCGTCCACATCCAGGAACGCCTGAACACGGCCGTCCGCAGCTGGGACGACTTCATGGTCGAGGCGATCCTGAACGAGCGCCGCGAGCGCTCCGAGCCGAACAACTTCAGCGAGGAGTCGGCCACCGACCAGGGCCAGCGCTTCGCCGCGGTGTTCCCGGAGGGCTACAAGGAAGACTTCACGGCGAGTGAAGCGCTGGCCGACCTGCGGCAGCTCGACGCGCTGTCGGGCGATGGCGATTTGTCGATGTCGTTCTACGTCCCGGCCGACGCCGAGCCGGGGGAGCGGCGCTTCAAGCTGTACCTGCTCGGCGAGGGCGTGACCCTGTCGAAGGTGCTGCCGGTGCTGCAGCGCATGGGCGTCGAGGTCGTCGACGAGCGCCCCTACGAGCTGCGCCGTGAAGACGGCAAGCGCTCCTGGATCTACGACTTCGGCCTGCGTATCGCGCCGAGCGTGCTGGAGCAGATCGAGTCCGGCAAGGAAGGTGACCTGCGGGTCCGCTTCCAGGAGGCGTTCAACGCCGCCTGGTGCGGCCTCGCCGAGGTCGACGGCTTCAACGAGCTGGTGCTGCGTGCCGGGCTGACCTGGCGTCAGGCCAGCGTCCTGCGTGCTTACTCGCGTTACCTGCGCCAGGCGGCCAGCCCGTTCTCGCAGGAGTACATCCAGCGCGCCGTCACCGCGCACACCGACATCGCGACCGCGCTGGTCAAGCTGTTCGAGGTGCGCTTCGACGTCACCAGCCAGGAGGACGAGCGCCTCGCGCAGGCAGGCCAGCTGGAAGCCGAGATCACCAAGATGATCGACGAGGTCACCAGCCTCGACGAAGACCGCATCCTGCGGCGGCTGCTCGCGGTCATCACCGCGACCCTGCGCACGAACTACCACGTCACCGACGCCGATGGGAACAACCGCGAGTACCTCGCGATCAAGCTGGACCCGAAGTCGGTGCCGGAGCTGCCCGAGCCGCGCCCGCGCTTCGAGGTCTTCGTCTACTCGCCGCGCGTCGAAGGCGTGCACCTGCGCTTCGGCGAGGTCGCGCGTGGTGGCCTGCGCTGGTCGGACCGCCGTGAGGACTTCCGCACCGAGGTGCTCGGCCTGGTCAAGGCGCAGGCCGTGAAGAACGCGGTCATCGTCCCGGTCGGCGCCAAGGGCGGCTTCGTCGTGAAGCGCCCGCCGGTCGCGACCGGCGACCCCGGCATCGACCGCGAGGCCTTCCAGAAGGAGGGCATCGCCTGCTACCGGATGCTCATCTCCGGCCTGCTGGACCTGACCGACAACCGGGTCGAGGGCAAGACCGTGCCCGCGCCGAACGTCGTCCGCTACGACAACGACGACAGCTACCTCGTCGTCGCCGCGGACAAGGGCACCGCGACGTTCTCCGACATCGCGAACTCCGTCTCGGCCGACTATGGCTTCTGGCTCGGCGACGCGTTCGCCTCCGGTGGCTCGGTCGGCTACGACCACAAGGCCATGGGCATCACCGCCAAGGGTGCGTGGGAGAGCGTCAAGCGCCACTTCCGCGAGCTGGGCAAGGACACCCAGTCCGAGGACTTCACCGTGGTCGGCATCGGCGACATGGCCGGTGACGTGTTCGGCAACGGCATGCTCCTGTCCGAGCACATCCGGCTGGTGGCCGCCTTCAACCACATGCACATTTTCCTGGACCCGAACCCGGACGCGGCGAAGACGTTCGCGGAGCGGCAGCGGCTGTTCGACCTCCCGCGCTCCTCGTGGGACGACTACGACCGCTCGCTGATCAGTGAGGGCGGCGGGATCTACCCGCGCACGGCCAAGGCCATCGCGATCACCCCGCAGGTCCGCGAGGCGCTCAGCATCGACGAAGGCGTCGAGAAGCTGTCGCCGACCGACCTGATGAAGGCGATCCTGCTGTCTGAGGTCGAACTGCTGTGGAACGGCGGCATCGGCACCTACGTCAAGGCCGAGCGCGAGACCCACGCCGACGCGGGCGACAAGGCCAACGACGCCGTCCGCGTCAACGGCAGCGAGCTGCGCGTGAAGGTGGTCGGCGAAGGCGGCAACCTGGGCCTGACCCAGCTCGGCCGGATCGAGTTCGCCAGGAACGGCGGCAAGATCAACACCGACGCGCTCGACAACTCGGCCGGTGTCGACTGCTCCGACCACGAGGTCAACATCAAGATCCTGCTCGACCACCTGGTCATGGCGGGCGAACTGGACCACGAGCAGCGCAACGAGCTGCTCGGCGAGATGACCGACGAGGTCGGCGCGCTCGTGCTCGCCGACAACTACCGCCAGAACGCGGTACTCGGCGTCAGCCGCGCGCACAACGGCCCGATGCTCTCGGTGCACGAACGCCAGGTCGCCGCGCTCGAAGCGGCCGGTGCGTTCAACCGCAAGCTGGAGGCGCTGCCGAGCCGGTCCGACTTCAAGGCGCTTGAGAAGGCCGAGCAAGGCCTGACCTCGCCCGAGCTGTCGACGCTGCTCGCGCACGCGAAGCTGGACCTGAAGAACGAGCTGCTCGCCAGCGAGCTGCCCGAGTCCGAGGTCTTCTCAAGGCGGCTGCCGGAGTACTTCCCGAAGCCGCTGCGTGAGCGCTTCGAGTCGGCGATCTTCGAGCACCCGCTGCAGCGCCAGATCATCACCACCCAGGTGGCCAACGAGGTCATCGACGGCGCGGGCATCTCGTTCGTCTTCCGCCTTTCGGAAGAGATGAACGCGACCGCCACCGACGCGGTCCGCGCGTACGCCGTGGTCAACGCGGTCTACGACCTGCGCTCGATCTGGGACGAGATCGACAAGCTCGACAACGTGGTGGCCACCGACGTCGCCGACTCGATGATGCTGGAGACCCGCCGCCTGCTCGACCGCGCGGCGCGGTGGTTCCTGACCAACCGGCCGCAGCCGCTGGCCGCACTGTCGGAGATCAACCGCTTCGGCCGGGTCGTCGGCGAGCTCGCGCCGAAGGTCGGCGAACTGCTGCGCGGCCGCGAAGCGGAATCCGTGCAGGCCCAGATCGACCGGCTGACCGGGAAGGGCGTGCCGGAGGAACTGGCCCGGCGGGTCGCGATCCTGCTGCACACCTACGGCCTGCTCGACGTCACCGAGGTGGCGGAGCTGGCCGAGCAGCAGATCGGCGTCGACACCGTGCACACCCCGGCCGAGACGGCCGAGCTGTACTACGCGCTGTCCGATCACCTGAACATCGACCAGATGCTCACCTCGATCAGCGAACTCGACCGCGGCAACCGCTGGCACGCGCTCGCCAGGCTTTCGCTGCGTGACGACGTCTACTCGTCGCTGCGGGCGATCACGCTGGACGCGCTGCGCCACAGCGAGCCGGACGACACGGCCGACGAGAAGATCGCCCAGTGGGAGCGCACGAACTCCGCGCGCATCGGCCGGGCACGGGCCGCGCTCGAGGAGATCGCGCTGTCCGGCAGGCTCGACCTGGCCACGTTGTCCGTCGCCGCCAGGCAGATCCGGAGCACCGTCCGGTGACCTATGTCGCGCTGGTCCGGCCGCGCTGGTCGGACATGGACGTCTTCGGGCACGTCAACCACGCCGCGATGGTGACGCTGCTCGAAGAGGCCCGCGTTCCGCTGCTGTTCGGTGAGGCCGTCAAGGCCGGTCTCACCGAACTGCCCAAGGGCGTGGTGGTGGTCAAGATGTCGGTGAACTACCACGCCCCGGTGATCGCGGACGGCCAGGACATCCGGATCGTGTTGTCGTTGAAGGAACTCAGGTTCGCGAGCTTCACGCTCGGTTACAGCGTCCACAATGGACCTTCGGAGGCGGACAAGGTGGCGGTGACGGCGGAAACCGTGCTGGCACCGTTCGACACGGTCACCGAGCGGCCACGTAGGCTCAGTGACGAGGAACGCGTGTTCCTGGAAGAGGGACTGCGTAGTGCCTGAGCTCAGAATTCCCGACGCGGCCGACCGCGAGACGCTCGGCGCGTTCGTCGCGCGCGCGGTCCGCTTGGACGGCGGCACGTTCGTGCGGCTGCGCCAGCGGCCGGACAGTGAACTGCCCGTCGTCGAGGCGTGGGTGACCACCCCGTTCGAGGTGCTGGCCACCCGCGCGGTCGCGGGCGAGATCAGCCCGTCTGACCTCACGGTCTCCGGCAACGAGCTGCTCGCCGCGCTGACCGTGGCGGGCGGCCCTGTCATGGATCCGGGCCCGGCACGGGACATGATGTGGCACTCCGAGCTGCCCGTGTCGTCGCGCTGGCAGCTGGTCGACGAACTGCCGGCGGCCGTCATCTCGGATCTCGCCGACAAGGGCGTGACGCTGGCCAAGGACAACGTCGGCCCGAACGGCACCCCGCCCGCTTCGCTGATGGATCAGGCGGTGCTGACCGTGACCGGCGAGTCGGTCGAGGTCAAGGTGCAGATGCGCTGCCTGTTCGCGTTGTCCGGCATGGGTTTCCTCGACGCGTCGGTCGCCGACGACGTCGTGCGGGTGACCGCGACGGACTCCTGGATGCGCATCGACGCGCGGTACGGCGCCGTGCTCAAGCGCCGCCACGCCTTGCTGCCGCTGCTCTTCTAGAACCTCAGAACCGCAGCCGCATCGTCTTCATGCGCTCGATCTCCGCGCTCTGCCCGGTGACGACGTGCTGCGCCATCTCCTGGGCCTTCTGGTCGACCCCGTTGGCGAGCTGGCCGTCCGCCATGGTGAGCGCGCCCTGATGGTGCGCGATCATCAGGTCGAGGAACATCCGCTCGAAGTCCTTGCCGGTGGCCGCGCGCAGCGCGTCGAGCTGCGCCGGTGTCGCCATGCCCGGCATCGTGGCGTGATCATGCCCGTGTTCGTGCCCGGCACCGGGCACCGGCTGGCCCGCGTTCTTCAGCCAGTCCTTCATGAGCGTGACTTCGCCGTCCTGGGACACCGCGATCCGGCCTGCGAGTGAGCGCACCTGCTCATCCGATGACTTGGCCGCGACGAGGTCGGTCATGATCTTGGCCTGCTCGTGGTGCGGGATCATCATCGTCACGTAGTCGATGTCGGCCTGGTTGGGCTTCGTCTCGAACTTCTTCGCCTGCCCACCGGGGACGATCGTGCCAGGGTCACCGGGCTTTCCGGGCAGCACGACAGGGACGGTCGGCTCTGTTTCGGCGGGTGCGCCTGCACAGCCTGAGACGAGTGCCGCGGTCAGCAGCACGAGCCCGGCGAGACGATTCCTCATACTGAGACCCTCCCATAGTCGCTAGCCACCAAAAGGGTAAAGATCGGATAATCGCGGGGCAAAAGTGGTCGAGAGGAGATCCACATCGTGGGTAAGCCAGGTGGCGCTCGTCGTCTTACCAGGATTTTGACCCTGACGACCGCGGTCGCCGGACTCGCGTTGTCGAGTGCCGTCGCCGCGCCGGCGGGTATCGCCGAGGGAGCCATCCCCGGTGTCGACGAGATCGTGCACAGCCCGAATCTCCGTCAGCTCGCGAACCTCCCGCACCAGGCGCCGTTCACGTCGCCGGTCGGGACGGACATCGCGTTCACCAAGGACCACGCTATCGTCGGCAACTACGACGGCTTTGTGATCTACGACATCAAGAACCCGGCCAGGCCGAAGATCGTCAGCCAGGTGCTCTGCCCCGGCGGCCAGAACGACGTCTCGGTCTCGGGTGACCTGCTGTTCCTGTCGACGGACAGCTCACGCAGCGACAGCTCGTGCAACAGCGTCGCGCAGCCTGCTTCGGTCAAGGAGTCTTGGGAAGGCATCAAGGTCTTCAACATCAAGGACCTGGCCCACCCGAAGTACGTCGCGGCGGTCGAGACCGACTGCGGTTCGCACACGCACACGCTGGTGCCGGACAACAAGAGCCGCGACCTGTACCTGTACGTCTCGTCGTACTCGCCTGCCGCGAACCTGCCGGACTGCCTGCCGCCGCACGACAAGATCTCCATCGTGAAGGTCCCGGTCGACCACCCCGAGGCCTCGGCCGTGGTCGCGAAGCCGGTGCTCTTCCCGGACGGCGGCAACGCCGGTGGCCCGAACCCCGACGGCACCAACCGCTCGGCGACGACCGGCTGCCACGACCTCACCTCGTACCCGCAGAAGGACGTCATGGCGGGCGCGTGCATGGGTGACGGCATGCTCTGGGACATCAAGGACCGGCTCAACCCGCGGGTCCTGGACCGGGTGCAGGACACGAACTTCGCGTTCTGGCACAGCGCCACCTTCAACAACGCCGGCACGAAGGTGATCTTCACCGACGAGCTCGGCGGCGGTGGCATGGCGACCTGTCTCGCCAAGTTCGGGCCCACCCGTGGCGCCGACGGCATCTACGACATCAAGGGTCGCGGCGACAAGCGCAAGCTCGAGTTCAAGTCCTACTTCAAGATCCCGCGCCTGCAGGCCGAGAACGAGAACTGCGTGGCGCACAACGGGTCGCTGATCCCGACGCTGTTCGGCGACTACATGGTGCAGTCCTGGTACCAGGGCGGCGTCTCGGTGTGGGACTTCACCGACTCGGAGCACCCGAAGGAGATCGCGTTCTGGGAGCGTGGTCCGCTCGAAGCCACCGGGAACAAGACCGGCGGCACGTGGTCGGCGTACTACTACAACGGCTACATCTACTCGTCGGACATCGTGAAGGGTTTCGACGTGCTGGAGCTGCGTGACTGGCGTACCGCCACCGCGAAGCTCAACCACTACAACCAGTTCAACCCGCAGAGCCAGCCGCACTACGGCCTGTTCTGAGGTAAGACGCGATAAAGCCCGCTAAATCCCACGGGATCTAGCGGGCTTTATCGCGTTTCTAAGCCTTGACGAGCCAGGCTGACGAATCCGGCGGCAGCTTGCCGTCCACCAGCGGTGAGCTGGACAGCAGCACGTTCCCCGGCGGCAACGGAATCGGCGCCGCGCTCGTGTTGAGCGCGCAGATCAGCCCGCCAGGGCTGCGCCGGAACGCGAAGCACCCTGCGGGCGCGCCGTACCACTCGATCTCGTCGCCGCTGAACGCCGCGTGCTCGTGGCGCAGCTCAACGGCTTGGCGGTACAGCGAAAGCGTCGAATCCGGGTCCTCGAGCTGCTTCTCGATCGTCAACGCCGCCCACTCGGCAGGCATCGGCAGCCACGTCCGCGCGTTGCGGGAGAACCCGAACGGCACCACGTCGCCTTCCCACGGGATCGGCACGCGCGAGCGATCCCGGCTGTGCTCGGGACCGGCAGTTTTCGCACGCGGGTCCGCCATCGCTTCGGCCGGGACATCGACATTGCCGAGGCCGAGTTCCTCGCCGTTGTAGAGGTACACCGCACCTGGCAGCGCGAGCTCGACCAAGGCCATCGCCCTGGCACGCCGGACACCCTGTTCGCCGCCGCCGTAGCGGCTCACCTGACGCCACACGTCGTGGTTGGACAGGGCCCAGGTCGCCGGTGCGCCCGCGGCCCGCGGGACAGCCAGCGACCGCTCGATGGCCGCGTGCATCGCGTCGGCGTCGAAATGCGTCAGCACCAGCTTGAAGTTGAACGCCAGGTGCAGCTCGTCCGGCCGCAGGTACTTCGCGAGCCGTTCCTCGTCGCTGACCCAGAGTTCGCCGACCGCCATGGTGCCCGGGTACTCGTCGAGCACCTTGCGGATCATCTGGTGGATCTCGTGGACGCCGTCGTTGTCGAACCGGGGATCGTAGAACCCGGTCGCGACCATCGGCTGCGCACGCGGGTCCATGTCGGGCAGCCCGGCCGGTTTCGCCATGCCGTGCGCGACGTCGACGCGGAACCCGTCGACGCCTCGATCGAGCCAGAACCGCATTGTGCGCTCCAGATCGGCGTGCACCTCGGGGTTGGCCCAGTTGAGATCCGGCTGTTGCGGCGCGAACAGGTGCAGGTACCACTGGCCGTCGGGGACCCGCGTCCACGCCGGGCCGCCGAAGGAGCTGACCCAGTTGTTGGGCGGCCCGTCGTCCTTGCCGTCGCGGAAGATGTACCGGTCGCGCTCCGGGCTGCCGGGCCCGGCGGCCATCGCCGACTTGAACCAGGTGTGCGTGTTGCTGGTGTGGTTCGGCACCAGGTCGATGGTGACCTTGATGCCGCGCGCGTGCGCGTCGCCGATCAGCGCGTCGAAATCGGCCAGGTTGCCGAACAACGGGTCGACCGAGCGCGGGTCGGCGATGTCGTAGCCGTGGTCGGCCATCGGCGACGAGTAGAACGGCGTCAGCCAGATCGCGTCGACGCCGAGCAGTTCGAGATAGCCGAGCCTGCCGCGGATGCCTTCCAGGTCGCCGACCCCGTCACCGTCGGAGTCGGCGAACGACCGCACGTAGACCTGGTAGAAGACGGCTTCGCGCCACCACGCCTGTTCGTCTTGCGGCCCCCTGCCCGCGCGTCTCATCAGACGAAGCTGTTCATCATGCTGTGCGCCGCCATCTCCAGGTAAGCCCATAGCTGTGCCCGGTAGGGCTCTTCGACGCCGACCTCGTCGACCGCGATCCGGATGCAGCGCAGCCACGCGTCCCGCTCGATCGGGCCGATCTTGAACGGGTTGTGCCGCATCCGCAGCCTCGGGTGCCCGCGCTGGTCGGAGTAGGTGTGCGGGCCACCCCAGTACTGCATGAGGAACAGCCGGAAGCGCTCCTCGGCCGGGCCGAGGTCCTCCTCGGGGTACAGCGGCCGCAGCACCTCGTCGGCCGCGACCTCCTGGTAGAACCGCGCGACGATCGCGCGGAACGTCGGCTCGCCGCCGATCGCTTCGTACAGGCTCACTTCACCGGGAGAGGTCACGGGTTCATTGTCCCCTGTTCCTGGCGGGGCTGTCCGTCAGACTGCCCGGTGGTGTTCGACGGGCTCGGCGTCGCGACGGGCGCTTCGAGCACGGCGTGCGGCTTCGGGAACCGGCCCATCGGCGGCTCGAAACCGGCTTCCTCCAGCGCGCCCATGATCCGGGCACGTAGCGCGCGCTGCACGGCCCACTGCTGGCCAGGCCGGACCTTGGCGGTCACGCGCAGCGTGATCGCCTCCGGTGTGACGCTTTCCACACCGAGGATCTCCGGCTGCTCCAGCAGATCGGCCGCGACCGCCTCGGTCTCGGCCGCCGCGGTGGCGGCTTCGGCCAGCACGGCCGTGGCGCGGTCCAGGTCGACGTTGTACGCCAGCGGCAGGTCGACGACGGCGACCGCGAAGCCCTGGCTCGAGTTGCCGACGCGGAGCACCTCGCCGTTGCGCATGTACCAGACGGTGCCCTTGACGTCACGCAAAGTCGTGATCCGCAGGCCGACCGCCTCGACGGTGCCCGTCGCGCTGCCGAGGTCCACGACGTCGCCGACGCCGTACTGGTCCTCCAGCATCATGAAGATCCCGGACAGGAAGTCACGCACCAGGTTCTGCGCGCCGAAACCGATCGCGACGCCGACGACGCCCGCGGAGGCGATGATCGGGCCCAGGTTCACCCCGAGCTCGCCGACGATCAGGATGAACGCGAGCCCGTAGATGATGAAGGTGGACAACGACTTCAGCACCGAGCCGATGGTCTGCGCGCGCTGCCGCCTGCGCTCTATGACGGCGGGGCCGAGCACATCCGGCGCGCGCTCGCGCAACGGCCGCAGTAACGCGGGTAGCTTGCCGCCGTTGCTCTTCGGGATCGTGGTGAGCCGGTTGATCAGCCTGCGCACGAGCTTCAGCGAGATGAACGCGATGAGCAGGATGAACACGATCCGCAACGGCTTCGTCAACAGCCAGTCAGCGGAGCCGGCGAGCCATTCGTTGTGCGTGATGTTGAAGACCTGCGCGCACCAGGTGCTCTGGTCCTTGATGCACGGCGGGGCTTCAGCGAGCAGGAGCGTCACGAAGAGCAAATCCTTTTCCTGTGTATTTCGCGGCGGGAGTGCGCCCGCCGCCACGATAGCGGCCCGAGGTCCGATTCGCGTTCGGCGGAGTCCGTCATGCGTCGATCAAGGTACGGCCCGGTGACACGTCATTTAACACACGTGCACTTTGGGTGTGATCTGTGGTCGACTATGGCTGTACCGGTGGAGGTGGTCGAGTGCCAGACCGACAACCCATCCCCCTCGGCGCCCCGAGCCAAGCCATGGCCGGACCAGCGCCGGAGGTCGTCCTGAGTGCCCACAGCAGTGGGCCGGGAACACGGCCAGGGGGTGCAAACAGACCGCCCGGACAACGTAGAGGGCGGGAAACCATGCCCAACGGCGCTCCCTTGTGGGGGCGGCGCAGGGTGCTCCTACTGAATGCCACGTTCGAGCCACTGACCGCGCTCCCGCTGCGGCGGGCCGTGGTGCTGGTTCTCTGTGGCAAGGCCGAGGTCGTTCACGGTGACCCGGCCGGTTCGCTCCTGCACGCGGCGACGGTGTCGCTCCCCGTGCCCTCGGTCATCAGGCTCAGTACCTACGTGCGGGTCCCTTACCGCGCGAAGGTGCCGCTGACCAGGGCGGGACTCATGCACCGCGACCGCTACCGCTGCGCTTACTGCGGCGGAAGGGCGGAAACGATCGATCACGTGCAGCCACGCAGCCGGGGTGGACCCCACACCTGGCAGAACTGTGTCGCGTGCTGCGCGAGATGCAATCACAAGAAGGCGGATCACACGCTGGCCGAACTGGGCTGGCGGTTGCGGGTCGTGCCGCGTGCTCCGCACGGGCCGCATTGGCGGCTGCTCGCACATTCCACCGAGGCGGACCCGCTGTGGCGGCCGTACCTCGGTGCACCGGCGGCTTAAGCCCCCGGACATATCGGCGCCCCGGTCGCCTGAACAAGGCGGCCGGGGCGAGCCGGTCTGCTGCTCTTCTTCCTTCGGTCAGGAAGCGGTGACGCGCGTTCCCATGGTCACGCGGGTGCCCCGGGTGACCCGGGTACCGCGGGTGACGCGCGTGCCCGCCGTGACGCGGGTACCGCGGGTCACTCTGGTGCCGCGGGTGACCCGTGTCCCGTTCGTGACCCGGGTACCGCGGGTGACGCGTGTACCGCGAGTCACCCTTGTGCCGGCCGTCACACGTGTTCCGGGCTCGAAAATACCTTCAAGCAGTGACTGAACGTCGTCAAAAGTCGCCTGGGTGGGGGGCTGGACCTTGTGCATGATGCGTCCTCCTGAGACCGGTGCGTTACCAAATTGAGCATGGGGAGCGGGGCGCAAGGCCCGTACAGGTGAAAAAGCTACGAGGATTTCACCGCGCCGACAAGACAACAGCGACGGGTGCAGCCGCCTGTACGTTGAGTTGCAACCTTTCGCGCGCGCATGTTCGCCCCAAAGTGGGAGTCCGGGTCGCGCAAGCGGCGGACGGCCGGTCTGACGCGTCGAGCGGTCGACGAACTCACTCTCGCTAGTGCGGCGTGATCGGGTGGTCCATTCGGGTATCCGATACGCTGCGCGCGTGAACCTTGTCGAGACGATCGTGGTCTTCGTGGCGATCCCGGCGGCCATCTACTTCCTGTTCGGCGCACTGACGCTGCGCTCCAAGGGCGGCGGTACGCCGAGGTACCGGCCAGGGCAGCAGTGGGACTACCCGCCGCTGTGGTGGACCGCCAACCCCGAAGGCGTCGGCCACCACGCGACGGCCGCACCCGCCGAGAACACCCCGACCGTCAAGGGAGGCGCACGTGGCAACTGGTGAACTCGTGTCCCAGTCAGCGGACACCGAAGAACCCGGTTATGGCGTCGCCATTACGGCCACCGGACGGCGTTCTGTCGCCAAGATGTACGAACCGGTTGCTCCATCCGGCCCCTTCACGCCGCAGCAGCTTGCGCGACTCGACGAGGCGCTGACCTTCGCGAGCCGCGAGACCGGCCTCGACTTCAGCATCTACCTCGGCGAGCTCGGCTCGGACAGCCGCGAAGCCGCCGAGAAGCTGCACGAGTCGGTCGACAACCCCGGCAACGCGGTGCTCGTCGCCGTGTCGCCCGGTGAGCGCCTGATCGAGATCGTCACCGGCGGCATCGCCTTCCAGCGCCTGCCCGACCGCGGCGCCAAGCTGGCCACCGCGAGCATGGTCGCGTCCTTCAAGGAAGGCGACCTCGTCGGCGGTCTCGTCAACGCGCTGCGCATGCTCGCCGACCAGGCGGGCCCGGCGCCCAAGCACTGAGTTTCTCCCGTCGAAGGCCCCCTGCCGGTTTCCGGCAGGGGGCCTTCGCGTTGTCGGGGTAACCATAGGCTTGGCTAGGCCGAACGTCGCAACCTCGGGCGGTTGAGGAACCTCGTAAGCGTCACCAGCGTCGGTCCCTTGCGAAGGGGGCCTGCCATGCCTGACGGAAATCCGCTTGTGGCGCAAGCGAAGTCCCAGACGACGGGGATCACCGGGATCGGCATCGCCGAGTCCGCGGTCGATCTCGCGAACGGGGTCAAGGACGGCAGCTGGGTCGAGTCGGGCCTGGGCGCGGTCGGCGTCGGACTCGAGGCGCTCTCACTGGTCGTCGACCCGATCGGAACCTTGGCGCAGTACGGCGTCTCGTGGCTGATCGAGCATGTGCAGCCGCTCAAGGAGGCACTCGACTGGCTGGCGGGCGACCCGCCGGTGATCCAGTCGTTCTCCGACACCTGGGCGAACGTCTCCACCGAGGTCGCGGCGGTGGCGCAGGATTACCTGAACGAGGCCAAGAACGGCACCGCGGGCTGGGACGGCGCGGCAGCGGAGGCTTACCGGGCCACGGTCGCCGAGCAGTCCGACGCGCTGGCGGGCGCCGCGTCGCTGGCCGATGGCGTGTCCACCGGCGTGATGATCATGGGAACGGTCGTGTCCGCGGTCCGCGAGCTGGTGCGAGACCTCGTCGCCGAGCTCGTCGGCAAGCTGATCAGCTGGGCGCTGGAGGAGGCCTGCACACTCGGTTTCGCCACTCCGCTGGTCGCGGTCCAGGCGACCACGGCGATCACGAAGGCGATCAGCAAGGTGTCGGAGTTCATCCGCAAGCTGGTCAAGACCATCGGCAACGTGGCGCCGAAATTGCGCAAGATCATCGACAAGCTCGGCGAAATCATGGAGAAGCTCGCCAAGCTGGGCCGCAAGGCGGGCGGCAAGGGTGGCACGACACCGTCGGCCGCCAAGGCGGGCCCGAAAGCGGACGGGCCGAACCTCCATGAGCCCAAGGGCGGCGACACGCCGTCCAGTCCGGATGGCGTGGACGGGGTGGACGGCCCTGGCTCCTCGCCGAGCGGCAAGCCCAAGAGCGGCGACGGCAAGTCACCGTCCATGAAGGACAACGCGGACAACCCGAAGACCGACGCACGCGACACCGAGTGCACGCCGGGGTCCGGCGAACCGATCGACCTGGCGACCGGGCAGATGTACCTGGAGCAGTACGACATCGAGCTGGTCGGCACCTTGCCGCTCGACTTCGAGCGCACGCACTACTCCTCGTACCGGGTCGGCCGGTTCTTCGGCCCGTCCTGGTCCTCCACCCTCGATCAGCGGATCGAGATCGAGGACGACGCCGTCTATTTCGCCGATTCCGACGGCGCCAGGCTCGTCTACCCGCTGCCGCCCGATGGCGATGCGGCCGTGTTCGCCGAGTTCGGCGCGCGCTGGGCGTTGCGGCGGACGGCCGACGGTTACGCGATCGACCAGCCGGAGCGTGGGCGGACGCTGACCTTCACCGGGCACGCCGGGCTGGTCCCCATCGCGGCGATCACCGACCGCCATGGCAACCAGATCGCCTTCGACTACGACGAAAACGGCGCACCGACCGGGATCCGGCATTCCGGCGGCTATCGCATCGGCGTGGAGACGGCGGATCTGCTGGTGCGCAGGATGTGGCTGGAGGGCGACGAGCCGATCACCCTGATGCGCTACAGCTACGACGAGCAGCGGCGGCTGACCGAGGTGGTCAACTCCTCCGGCAGGGCACACCGGTTCCGCTACGACGCCTCAGGGCGGATCATCCGCTGGGAAGACCGCAACGGCGAGTGGTACGCGTACCACTATGACCACAAAGGACGATGCGTCCGCACCGAGGGATCCGGCGGTGCGATGGCCGGTTCTTGGTCCTATGACGAGGAAAACGCGGTCACCGTCTACACCGACTCGCGTGGCCACGCGTTCACCCACCACTTCAACGAGCTGTGGCAGGTCGTGCGGGAGATCGGGCCGCTCGGCGAGGAAACGCTGCAGGAATGGGACGACTACGACCGGCTGGTGTCGCGCACCGACCCGCTGGGCCGCCGGACCACCTGGGAACGCGACGACGCGGGCAACGTCGTGCGCATCACCCGCCCGGACCGCACCCAGGCGATGGCGGAGTACAACGAACTCGGGCTGCCGGTGGTCATCGTCGATCCCGACGGCGCGGTGTGGCGGCAGTCCTACGACGAAACGGGTTTCCTGGTCTCCTCGACCGATCCGCTCGGCGCGACGACGACTTATCAACGCAACGAGCGCGGGCAGACGATCGCGATCACCGATCCCACTGGCGGTACCCGCCGCGTGGAGCGGAACGCGGCCGGGCTCGCGGTCGCCGTCATCGACGCGCTGGGCGCGACGACCCGGTACGCGCGCGACCAGTTCGGCAGGGTCAGCGAAATCGCGCTGCCCACCGGCGGTGTCGAGCGGTTCACGTGGACGGTCGAGGGCAAGATGACCTCGCACACCCATCCGGACGGCACCGTCGAGCGCTGGCGCTACGACGGCGAGGGCAGCCCGGTCGAGCATGTCGACGTGCTGGGCAACGTCAGCCGGATCGAGACGACGCATTTCGACTTCCCGAGTTCGGAGGTCAGGCCGGACGGGTCGCGGCTGGCGTTCGAGTACGACACCGAGATGAACCTCGTCGCGGTGACCAACACCCAAGGCGAGGTCTGGCGCTACGACTACGACCCGGTGGGCAGGCTCGTCGCGGAAACGGACTTCGCGGGCCGCGCCACCCGGTACGAGCGCGATCTCGCCGGCCAGGTGACCGCGACGGTCAACGGCGCCGGCGAGCGCGTCGAGTACGTCCGGAACACGCTCGGCGAGATCATCGAGCGGCGTTCGGCGGACGGCACGATCGCGACCTACGAATTCGACCAGCGTGGACGGCTCGTGGCCGCGGCCAACGCGCACGCCGCCGTCACCTTCGAGCGTGACGTGCTCGGCCGGATCGTCGCCGAGACCGTGAACGGGCGCACCGTGCGCACCGAATACGACCTGGCGGGCAGGCGGGTTTCCCGCACCACGCCGACCGGGGCGGCCGAGCGGTGGACGTTCGACGCCGGCAGGCAGCCGGTCTCACTGCGCACCTCGGGGCGGACGATGTCCTTCGGCCATGACGCGGCCGAGCGTGAAGTCGAGCGGCTGCTCGACTCGGGTGCGATCATCGCGCAGTCATGGGACGCCTGCGATCGGCTGACCTCGCAGACGGTCTCGTCGGTGGCTTCGGACGTCCGGCGGGCGCAGGTCGTCCAGCGGCGCGAGTACCGCTACCGCGCCGATGGCGAAGTCCTCGCGATCGATGACCAGATCGGCGGCACGCGGCGGTTCGAGCTCGATCCGGCCGGCCGGATCACGGCGGCGCACGGGAACGGCTGGGCCGAGCGGTACGCCTACGACCAGTCGGGCAATATCACCGCGGCCGCGTGGCCGAGTCAGGACACGGACGCGCAAGGCACTCGCGCGTACGACGGGCCGCGGCTGCGCCAGGCGGGCAACGTCCACTACCGGTATGACGCGCAGGGCCGCGTCGTGATGAAGCAGCGGAAGCGGCTCTCCGCCAAACCCGATACCTGGCGGTATTCCTGGGATATCGAGGACCGCATGGTCGGTGTCGTGACGCCGGACGGCACCCAATGGCGCTATCTCTACGACCCGCTCGGCCGGCGGATCGCGAAGCAGCGGCTGGACGCCGCCGGGTCCGTCGCCGAGCAGGTCGCTTTCTGCTGGGCCGGTGAGCAACTGGTCGAGCAGACACACAGCGCGGGCCGGGCGATCACCTGGGCGCATCATCCCGAGAGCGGCAAGGTGCTGACGCAGACAGAGCGGGCGCGTCCGTCCCAGCAGTGGGTGGACGAGCAGTTCTACTCGATCGTGACCGATCTCGTCGGCACCCCGACCGAGCTGATCGACGCGGCCGGAAACCTGGCGTGGCACAAGCAAAGCACCGTGTGGGGGCAGGCGCTCGCCGCGCTGGGGCAGCGGGCGTACACGCCGTTGCGGTTCCCCGGCCAGTACCACGACGACGAGACCGGGCTCGACTACAACCACCACCGCTACTACGAACCGGAGACCGGCCGGTACTTCAGCGGCGACCCGCTCGGGTTGCTGCCGTCGCCCAATCCGGACGCCTACGTACCCAACCCGTTGACCTGGTCCGACCCGCTCGGCCTGGCCGCGAACCAGTCACGGCGGCGCAAACCGTGCCGCTGCGGCGAGATCCGCCCGGACGGCAGGCGCATCGGCATCGACGACGACTGTCCTGACTGGCGCAGCGCCGACGAAAATGCCAGCGTGGCGGCAGGCGAGCACAAGAACGCCAACCGGACCCAGGAAGGCGCCACGGACATGGGCCAGCACGGCGCCGCGTTCACCGCGGCCGCGCGAGGGTTGCGCGAGGAGGCGAAGACTCCCGGCCTGCTGCCGGAGGTCAAGGAAGCGCTGCTGGCGAAGGCCAAGAGGTATGACGCCAGGGCACGCGCCATCAACCACGCCGTTTAAGGAACTCGATGACCTCTCCGCGGGAGCTGATCAACAAAGCCGCAGGCCTTGCCTTCGGTGAGGAACGGGCCGCGTTGCTCGAGCGTGCGCTCGATGACGCGGACCCCGAGGCGCACGCGATCGCCGTCGCCATGCTCGCGCAGCAGTTCCCCGACCGGCTCGGCCAGGCGGTCTCGGCGGGTGCGGCGGCGATCGAGTCGGGAGCCGCGCCGGACTGGATCCGTGCTCACCTCGCGGAAGCCGCGATACTCGCGGGCGACGACGAGGCCGCGTTGCGCTTCGCCGGGGAGGTCGATCCGGGTTTCTTCCCGGCGAACGACCTCGCCTGGCGGGTGGTCCGCCTCAGCGAGATCAAGGCGATCGCGTTGCTCCGGCTGGGCCGTGCTGACGCGCTGGACGTCGTCGACGACCTGCTGGCCGACATCGTCCGTGGCGACGATGACGACGACCTTCCACCGCCGAGCCACCTCGTCCGGGTCGCGCTGACCCTCGGCGCGCGTCCCGTACTCGACCGCGTCGCCCAGTCGCTGGAGCTGGACGACTGGTTCCCGCCGAGCGTCGTCGCCGAGATCAGGGCCGCGCTGGGCTCGTGAAGCCCGAAAGTGGCTTTCGTCAGATCCGATCTGACGAAAGCCACTTTCGGGGTTCGGCTAGGCCTGGTGGGAGTCGAAATCCCGGGCGGCCAGCGCGCGCACGATGCCCGCGCGGCCTTCGGAGACCAGGCGACGCAGCGCGGCGGGCTGCTCGCCCGTCAGCCAGGCGTCGGCCGCTTCCACCGTGGACGCCTCGACGGCCCACGACGGGAACAGGCCGACCACCGTCGGCTGGGCGCGCTCGCTGGAGCGGCGGGCCCAGACCTCGTCGATCACCTCGAAGTACTTCGCGACGTACGAGCCGAGCAGTGCCTTCTGGCCGGGGTGCGAGAAGCCGGAGATCAGCGAGTCGCTCACCGCGTTCGGCAGTGCGTCGTCGTAGACCGCGCGCTGCCACGCGTCGGCCTTGGCCTCCTCGGTCGGGCGCAGCGCGCGTGACCGCTCGGCGTGACGGCGGCCCGCGGCCGTGTTGTCCGTCGCGAGTTCGGCGTCGATCTCGTCTTCGCCCGCCTTGCCGTGCGCGACGAGCGACTGCAGCAGCCGCCAGCGCAGGTCGGTGTCGACCGTCAGGCCTTCCAGCGGGGCGGAGCCGTCGAACCAGCCCCGCAGCACCGCCAGCGTCTTCTCGTCGAGCACGGAACCGGCCAGCGAGTTGACGAACGCGAGCTGGTGGTCCGAGCCCGCCTCGGCCGTCTGAGCCAGCTCCAGCAGCCGCTGCGTGAACGACGGCCAGCCCTGCTCGCGCGCCCAGTCCTGGTCGGCGTACGAGTTGAGCGCGGTCTGCGCCTGCAGCAGCAGCCGCTGCACGACGCCGACCTCGCTCTCGGAGTGGATGCCGCGCGCGATGAGCGTGACGAAGTCGCGGGCCTTCAGCTCGGCCTCGCGCGTCATCTCCCAGGCCGCCGACCAGCACAGCGTGCGGGGGAGCGGCTCGGTGATGTCGGCGATGCGGTCGATCAGCGTGGTCAGCGAGGCCGGGTCGAGACGCATGGTGCAGTACGTCAGGTCGTCGTCGTTGACCAGCACGAGCTTGCCCGCCGCGGTGCCGACCAGTTCCGGCACTTCGGTGCGCTCGCCGTCGATGTCGAGCTCGACGCGGCGGATACGAACGATCTTGCCTTCGCCGTCCTCGTCGTAGACGCCGACCGCGACGCGGTGCGTGCGCAGCTCACCGGCGCCCGGCTTGGCGCCGGTCTGCACGACCGCGAACGAGCGGTAGGTGCCGTCGGTGTCCACTTCGTACCGCGGGCTGAGCGAGTTGAGGCCGGTCGTCTCCAGCCACTGCGCGCTCCACCACGAGAGGTCGCGGCCGGAGGCTTCCTCCAGCGCGGACAGCAGGTCGGCCAGCGTCGCGTTGTTCCACGCGTGCTTGGTGAAGTAGACCTTCAGGCCGTCGAGGAAGTGCTCGAGGCCGACGTAGGCCACGAGCTGCTTGAGCACGCTCGCGCCCTTGGCGTACGTGATGCCGTCGAAGTTGACCTCGACCGCGTGCAGGTCGACGATGTCGGCCGCGATCGGGTGCGTCGAGGGCAGCTGGTCCTGCCGGTACGCCCACGACTTCTCGATGTTCGCGAAGCTCGTCCACGCGTTCTTGTACTCGGTCGCCTCGGCCTGCGCGAGCACGCTCGCGAAGGTCGCGAACGACTCGTTCAGCCACAGGTCGTCCCACCAGCGCATGGTGACCAGGTCGCCGAACCACATGTGCGCCATCTCGTGCAGCAGCGTCTCGGCGCGGCGCTCGTAGGCGTAGCGGGTGACCCGGCTCCGGAAGACGTAATCCTCCAGGAACGTCACGGCGCCGGCGTTCTCCATCGCGCCCGCGTTGAACTCGGGCACGAACAGCTGGTCGTACTTGCCGAACGGGTACGGCGTCGCGAAGTTCTGGTGATAGAAGCCGAAACCCTGCTTCGTCTCGGTGAACAGCCGCTCGGCGTCCATGTGCTCGGCGAGCGAGGCACGGCAGTAGATGCCCAGGGGGATGGTGGCGTGCTCGTCGGTGTACTCGTCACGCCACTCGGCGTACGGACCGGCGATCAGCGCGACCAGGTAGGTCGAAAGCCTCGGCGAGACGCCGAAAACGGTGCGAGCGGCGCCTTCCGGAGTCTCCTCCACGGACTCGGCGAGCGCGTTCGAGATGATTTTCCAGTCCTGAGGCGCGATCACGGTCAGCCGGTAGACCGACTTCAGGTCCGGCTGGTCGAAGCACGCGAACATCCGCTTGGCGTCGGCGGTTTCGAACTGGGTGTAGAGGTAGACGCTCTCGTCGACCGGGTCGACGAAGCGGTGCAGGCCCTCACCGGTGTTCATGTACCGGCAGTCCGCGACGAGCACGAGTTCGTTGGACTCGGCCAGCTCGGGCAGTTCGACGCCCTTGTCTTCGATGTAGGCCGAGACGTCGAGCTCGACGCCGTTGAGGGTCGCGGAGCGGACGCTCTCGGCGACGATGTCGATCCAGCTGCGTTCACCCGCACGGTTGCTGGTGAACCGGACGGTGGTCGTCGACAAGAAGGTCTTCTCGCCGGGACCGCCGCGACCGTCGGTCAGATCGAGTTCGATGTCGTAGGACTCGACCTCCAGCAGCTCGGCGCGCTGCTTGGCTTGGTCGCGGGTCAGGTTCGGGGCGGGCACGGGCACCTCTGGTTGTTGGTATCGGTTTTCGGTAGTGGTTACTGGCATCCAATCATGTGGACACGCGCACTGACGACCGGGAACAAGCGTCGCTCTGATGCTGTTGGCTCGCAGTGTGGGGACGGTCCCGACAAGCCAGTTGTTTCCAGGGAGTCATCGAATGTCCGAGAAGGTGAAGGTCGACTTCTATTTCGACCCGATCTGCCCGTTCGCGTGGATCTCGTCGCGGTGGATCCTCGAGGTCGAAAAGCATCGTGACCTCGACCTCCGCTTCCGGATCATGAGCCTGTCCGTGCTGAACAGCGGCCGCGACGAGCTGCCGGAGCAGTACCGCGAGCTCATGGAGAAGGGCTGGGGCCCGGTCCGCGTCGCCACCGCGCTCGCCAAGTCCGAGGGTGAAGAGGCGCTGCGCGGCTTCTACACCGAGTTCGGCACGCGCCACCACAACGGCGGGGTCAAGGACTATGACGTCGTCATCAAGGAGGCGCTCGCCGCCATCGGCGCGCCCGCCGAGCTCGCCGAGGCCGCGAACTCCACCGAGTACGACGAGGCGCTGAAGAAGAGCCACCACGAGGGCATGGACCCGGTCGGCATGGACGTCGGCACGCCGACCATCCACATCGACGGCGTCGCGTTCTTCGGCCCGGTGCTCACCTCGATCCCGCGCGGCGAGGACGCCGTCAAGGTCTTCGACGGCGCTCGCCTGCTCGCGGGCTACCCCGACTTCTTCGAGCTCAAGCGGACTCGGACGGGCGAGCTGAATTTCGACTGAGCGCCGCCCTGGTGACGTCCTCCGGATAAGGGGAGCGGGCGAGCGCACTGACTACGGTGAGCTCGCCCGCGGTCACCGCGGCGTCGAGCACGGACAGCGAAGCCATACCGTCACGATGCTCGGCAACGAAGGCCGGACCGACAGGTTCGCCATGGCCCGGCACGACTATTTTCGGGCATAACGCCAGAATCCGGTCAAGTGCGGCAGGCCAGTTCGTCAAGTCGTTGTCGACCCCGAACGAGTCGGCGGTGAACCCGGCAGGCCCGTTCTCCACGGTGTCGCCCGCGAAGACGACCCCCGCGTCCGGCACGTGGACGACCAGGTCATGGTCGGTGTGCGCGTGCCCGAGGTTGATCAGCACCGCCGTGCGGCCGCCCAGGTCCAGCGTGACCTCGGTGTCCACGACCCGGTCCGGCCGCTCGATCTCGGTGCGCTCCAGCGCGTCCGCGATCTCGGGTTTCCCCTGCTCGAGGTAGGACTTGGCCCATTTGCGCCGGGCGTCGTCGCCGAAGCTGTCGAGCTCGGCGCGGCAGCCTTCGGCCGCCCAGACCTCGCACGGCAGGAACGGCGTCGTGCCGAAGGCGTGGTCGAAGTGCGCGTGCGTGTACGCCACGATCCAGGGCAACGGCGTGATCTCGCGGACGGCCGCGGCGAGTTCGGCGCCCTGGTCGACGTCGCCACGGGTGTCGATCACGAGGCACTTCTCGGCGCCGACGACGAGCCCGACGGTCAGGTCGAGTTCCTCGTAGCGGCGGGCGTAGACGCCCTCGGCCAGTTCCAGCCAGGTCAAAGCTTCTCCAGGATGTCGTTGTTGAGTATCGGGACGGTCGTGCTGACGTTGACGGCGGCCGCGAGCGGGATGTCGGCGCCGTGGCCCTTGTCGATGAGTTCTCGCCCGGACGAGCATTCGGCGAGTGCTCGCTCGACGTCGGTCGCTTGATAAGCAGCGGAGGCCAACGCGGCTTCTGGGGACTTGCTACGGCTGAGTGCCGTAACGATCGCTCCCGCGCCGAGGTGATCTTCGACGCAGGGCCGGAGCGGGCCGTCGACCACACCCCAGCGCTCGCCGGCCGCGATGACACCGACCGGGCCGGTCCCGGCGAGTGCGTTCGCGGCCTCGGCGACGGCGGTGGCGTTGCGCAGGCAGCCGACCAGGACGATCGCGCCGGTTTCCTTCGCCGCCGCGGTGAGCGTGGGGCCGTTCGGTGACGGCAGGTCGGTCAGCCCGGGGGAGTCGCCGATGGCCGCGGGCCTCGGCAGCCGCGCGCCCGAGTGCCAGGTGAGCGGTCGCACGCCGCCGCCACGGCCGAGTATCAGATCGACCGTGGTGCTGAACGAAAGCACATCGACGATCACCAGCACGGCGCAGGCGGCGCCGAGCGTCTCGACGCCTTCGCGGCCCCATTCGAGCCTCACGTCAAAGCCGTCTTGGCCCCAGTAGCCCACCCCCACAGCATGCCCGCCCGATGGCCGGATGGCAGACTTCCGCACTGTGCGTGTCTATCTGGGATCCGACCATGCCGGTTTCGAACTGAAGAACCACCTGGTGGCGCACCTGCGCGAGCAGGGCCACGAAGTGACCGACATCGGTCCGCACGTCTACGACGCGGCCGACGACTACCCTGCGTTCTGCATCGAGACCGCGCGCCGCGTGGTCATCGACGAGGGCAGCCTGGGCATCGTGGTCGGCGGTTCGGGCAACGGCGAGCAGATCGCGGCGAACAAGGTCCGCGGCGCCCGTGCCGGGCTGGCCTGGAGTGTCGAGACGGCGAAGCTGACCCGCGAGCACAACCATGCCCAGCTCATCGGCGTCGGCGCGCGGATGCACAGCGTCGAAGAGGCGACCGCGATCGTCGAGGCCTTCCTCGAGACGCCGCCGTCGCCGGAGGAGCGGCACGGTCGCCGCGTCCAGCAGATGCTCGACTACGAGCGCACCGGCACCCCGCCGGCACTGCCTGCCTGATGCCCGAAGGGCACACGCTCCACCGGCTCGCCAAGGCCCACCAGCGCCGCTTCGCCGGCGCCCCGGTGGCCGTCAGCAGCCCACAGGGCCGGTTCGCGGCTGAAGCGTCTCTTGTGGACGGTCAGGTACTGGTCCGCGCCGAGGCGTACGGCAAGCACCTGTTCCACGACTACGGTCCACATGGGACAGTCCATGTCCATCTCGGGCTGTACGGCACGTTCAGCGAGATGAAGCTGCCGGTGACCGAGCCGGTCGGCCAGGTGCGGATGCGGATGGTCGGCCGTACCCAGTGGGCGGACCTGCGCGGCCCTACTCGCTGCGAACTGCTGACTTCGGGTGAGGTCGACGCCATCATGGCCCGCCTCGGGCCTGACCCGTTGCGCCGCGACGCCGACCCGGACAAGGCCTTCGCCCGCATCTCACGGTCGAAGACCTCGCTCGCGGCGTTGCTGATGGATCAATCGGTGCTCGCCGGCGTCGGCAACGTCTACCGGGCCGAGGTCCTGTTCCGGCACGGGATCGCGCCGATGGTGCCCGGTCGTTCCTTGGATTCCGCGCTGTGGAAGGACATTTGGTCCGACCTGGTGTTCCTGATGCGTGACGGCGTGCGCACCGGCCGCATCGACACGGTCGCCCCGGAGCACCTGCCCGAGGCGATGGGCCGCGCCGCTCGCGAAGACCGCCATGGCGGCGAGGTCTACGTCTACCGCCGCGCCGGGTTGCCGTGCTACGTGTGCGGCACGCCGATCGCGCACTCGGAACTGGTCGGCCGCAACCTCTACTGGTGCCCGAAATGCCAAGGGTCGTGAGTGTTTTCGCCGGTTAGAACCGGCAATACCACTCACGACCCTTGAGCTGCGAAACTAGAAGTCGAAGCCGCCGCCGAAGTCGCCGCCGCCGTCGAAACCGCCACCATCGAAGCCGCCGCCGTCCCAGCCGCCGCCATCGCCACCGCCCATGTCGGCGCCGGCGTCACCGCCACCGCCCGCGTCCATGGCGTCCGCCTGGCCCGCGTCATAGCCCGATTCCCAGGCCGAGGCGCTCGCGATGCCGCCCATGCCGGAGAACATCGCGCTGAACAGGAACATCGAACCGATGCCCCAGGCGCCGGCGACGAGCGCGGGCTTCCACCACGGCTCGCTGTACCAGCCCTGCGGGACCGGACGACCCGCGACGCGGCCACCGGGGTAGTAGTACGGGGTGTTGTTGCCCGCCTCGGGCGAGGCCTCGTAGTGCTGACCCTCGACGTCGACGCTGCGGTACTCGGTGACCTTGCCCGCGCGCTCGCGCTCGGCGTCGTCCGGCAGCGCGGGGCCGGGGTCCATGCCCATCGCCACGCGCGCGGCGCGCACGTAGTACAGCCCCTCGACCGCGGTGTCCTTGACCAGTCGGGCCTGCTCGATGGTCTTGGCCTGCTCCATCTGCGAGCCTGCCGCGTTGTAGCGCTCCGCCGCGTCCGCGAGCGCCTGCTGGGAGGCCGTGTCGGTGCCGCTGAGGTTCAGCACCTGGCCGCCGAGCCGCTCCATCAGGCGGCGCGCGTCGGCCTTGGCGTCGTCCAGCTGCTGCTGGCGGGCGGCGGCCCGCGACTTCGCGAGGTACATGCCGCCGCCGACGACAAGGACGAGGAGCACGATCAGGAAGATCGCGGTGCCCATGGGTCACTCCCGGGTTCTTCGAAGCAGAGCCTTTGAGTCGGACAACGCGGACGGTACGCCGGAGGTTCCCGATGAGGCCCAGGGCACACCGGGGATTACCCGGACGTGGCACACCGCCCGGTGAGCACCTTCACCGGCACGTCTTCGACGAACGGCCCGCCGCCCAGCGCCGCCCGCAATGCGGCGTCGAAATCCGCCCGCTGCTCGTCGGTCAGCGCGTCCAGGTTCGCCGCCGAATACAAGGACCCGATCACGTCGTCGGGCGTGTGCGCCTCCGTGTAGTCGAACCGCTCCTCTTTGACGTCGGTGAAACCGGCCGCGCGCAACGCCTCGGCATAGCCCGCGCGTGCCGTGTCGTCGGTCCCGCAGCCGGACAGGTCGGGCTTTCCCAGGTATTCGGCCGAAACCTCGGCCAGTGCGTGCGACCACGGCGTGTCGTGCGTCCACATCGGAATGCCGTTAGCGGTCACCGCGACGCCACCGCCGGGGCGCAGCAGGCGAGCCAGCGCCGCGAACAGCGGCGCGGGCTCCATCCAGTGCAACGCCGAACCGATCGTCGCCAAGTCAAGACTTTCCTTGCCCAGCAAGGTTTCCAGTGTCGGCACGTCCGTGTCGGCGCCGAGCAGCCAGGTGATGTTCGACGCCGTGCTTCCGGCGCGTGCCTGCGCGAGCATGTCGACGGACGGGTCCATCCCGATCACCGCGCCCGCCACCTCCGCGAACGGGTACGCCAGCTGCCCGGTGCCGCAGCCCAGGTCGAGCACCCGCGACCCGGCGCCAACGCCGAACGCGGCCGCCAGATGCCCGATCACGTCCGGCCGGTAGCCCCGCCGGTGCTTCGCGTAGTTGTCGACCGTGTCACCCGCGAAGATCCGCACTTTCCCCATGCCGCCGAGCCTGCCGATCATCGCGCTGCCGGGCAACCGATTCAGCCGACGGCGATCACTGGCGGAGAAAACTAGAACACGTTATAGTCCGGAACCATGAAGTTCACGCTCTCGGTCGCGATGAATCCGCTGGAGCACTTCGCCGACCTCGCCCGCACGGCCGAGGAGTGCGGCTTCTCGTCGATCGCTTTGCCTGACTCGCTTTTCTACTCCGAGACGGTCTCCGCCGACTATCCGTACACCCCCGACGGCAGCCGCTTCTGGACCGAAGAGACCCCCTGGTCCGACCCGCTGGTCGCCGCCGCGGCGATGGGCGCGGTGACCAGCGAGATCGAGTTCTACACCTCGGTGCTCAAGCTCGGCTCCCGCAATCCGGTGCTGCTCGCCAGGCAGGTCAACTCGGTCGCGACGCTCACCGGCGGCCGGTTCGGGCTCGGCCTCGGCGTCGGCTGGTCGCCGGAGGAGTTCGAGTGGTGCGGCGCGCCGTACGAGCGGCGTGGCAAGCGCGTGGACGAGGCGATCGACGTGCTGCGGCTGATCCTCGACGGCGGGATGGTCGAGTACCACGGCGAGTTCTTCGACTTCGGCAAGCTCCGGATGAGCCCGACGCCGCCGAAGCGCGTCCCGTTCTACATCGGCGGGCACACCGACGTCGCGCTGCGCCGCGCCGTGCGCGTCGCGGACGGCTGGTCTTCGGCGATGATGAAGTTCGACGATCTGCGCGAGACCATCGAGCGGCTGCGTGCCCTGCTCGCCGAAAGCGGGCGCGCGGACGATCCATTCGAGTATCAGGCCGTCTGCATCGACAAGTTCGGCCTGGACGGCTATCGCGCGCAGGCGGAAATCGGCGTCACCGACATCATCACCATGCCGTGGGTGTTCGACGGCATCGGCTTCGACGGTGAATTGAACGCCAAGAAGGACTCCATCAAGAAATTCGGCGACGAGATCATCTCTCGATTTTAAGGAGCGCGCCGTGGGTGCCGAAGTGTGCTGGGATCCCGCTGCCGAGCAGCCCGCGGCCCGCCAGGCCGCCTGGCGGTCGATGAACGCGGTCTGCGCCGGCGACAAGGACGCCTGGGTCGCCTTGTTCGCCGCCGACGCGGTGATCGAGGACCCGGTCGGCCCCTCGATGTTCGACGCCGAGGGCAAGGGGCATCGCGGCGCCGACGCGGTGGCCGCGTTCTGGGACCTCACGATCGCACAGGTGGAGCGGTTCGAGTTCGTCATCAGGGATTCGCACGCCGCCAACGACGGCCGCGAGGTCGCCAACGTCGGCACGATCACCACCTACCTGCCGGGCGGCTATGTCGTCGACACGGACGGCGTGTTCGTCTACCGCGTCGGCGAGGACGGGCTCATCCGCTCGATGCGCGCGCATTGGGAGACCGACCGCGCGCTCGCGACCGCCCGCCAGGTCGAACACGGGAAGTAACCGGGCAGGACCGGTCACCTGTGGAAGTGTCACGCGGACGGCGGTGCGCCGACTCCGTTTCGTAAGCCCCCTTTACTAATGTGGTTCAGACCTCCTACCTTTACCACTGGCTCAAAGTGGCGCAGGGACATTTGTCGGATTAATGGGTGCAAGCCGTCATGCATCCATCTGATCATTCGACGTTTCGGCTGCTTTCGGGTCGTAGTGACCACCCAGTGGAACCTAGGAGTACGAATGTCGGCATCCCCCCTGCTGCGAAAGCTGGCCACGGCCGCCGCGGCAGTTCTCGCGCTGAGCGCGGTGTCTTCGGCCACCGCTTGGCTGAGCGTCCCCGAAGAAGCACTCGCCCTGGAGAACGGCCTCGCCAGGACACCGCCGATGGGCTTCAACAACTGGAACACGACCGGATGCCGGGCGGAGTTCAACGAGGCGATGGTCAAGGGCATCGCCGACATCTTCGTGAACAAGGGCCTCAAGGACGTCGGTTACCAGTACGTGAACCTCGACGACTGCTGGGCGCTGCCGAGCCGTAACTCCAAGGGCGACCTCCAGCCCGACCCGAAGCGCTTCCCCAACGGCATCAAGGCCGTCGCCGACTACGTCCACTCGAAGGGCCTGAAGATCGGCATCTACACCAGTGCCGGCACCAAGACCTGCAACACCGCCGGTTTCCCCGGCGGCCTCAACCACGAGCAGCAGGACGCGAACCTCTTCGCCTCGTGGGGCATCGACTACCTGAAGTACGACAACTGCAACAACCAGGGCGTCGACGCGCAGAAGCGCTACAAGGCCATGCGCGACGCGCTCAAGGCCACCGGCCGCCCGATCGTCTACTCGATCTGCGAGTGGGGCAAGAGCGACCCGAAGATCTGGACCTGGGGCGAGCCGGTCGGCAACCTGTGGCGCACCACCGGTGACATCTCCGACAACTGGTCCAGCATGATCGGCAAGGCGAAGGCGAACCGCGTGCTGTCGCAGTACGCCGGTCCCGGGCACTGGAACGACCCCGACATGCTCGAGGTCGGCAACGGCGGGATGACCCCGACCGAGTACCGCACCCACTTCAGTTTGTGGGCCGTCATGGCCGCGCCGCTGCTGATCGGCTCGGACCTGCGCAAGGTCAACGACGACACGTTCAAGATCCTGGAGAACAAGGACGTCATCGACGTCGACCAGGACAAGCTGGGCAAGCAGGCCACGATCACCAGCAACAGCGGCGGACTGGTCGTCTACAACAAGGTGCTGGCCAACGGCGACCACGCGGTGGCGTTGTCGAACGAGACCGGCGCGACCGCGACCATCAGCACCACCGCGTCCGCGATCGGCATGGGCGGCTCGGCTTCGTACACGCTGAAGGACCTGTGGACCAAGTCCAGCAAGAACACCACGGGCGCGATCAGCGCCTCGGTGCCGTCGCACGGCACCGTGCTCTACCGCGTCTCGAAGAGCGGCGGCACCCCTCCCGGTGACACCGTCCGCTACGAGGCCGAGTCGGCCACCCTCTCCACCGGCGGCACCATCGACTCCAACCACGTCGGCTTCTCCGGCACCGGTTTCGCCAACGGCACCAACGCCGCCGGCAGCTACGTCGAGTGGACCGTGAACGCGGCCGCGGCGGGCCAGGCGACGCTGGACTTCGGCTACGCCAACGGAACCGTGACCGCCAGGCCGGTCGACATCTCGGTCAACGGGACGGTCGTCGCGTCCGGGGTCACGTTCCCGGGCACCGGCGCTTGGACCACGTGGAGCAAGATCTCGCGCACCGCGAACCTGGCCGCGGGCTCGAACACGATCCGGATCACGGCCACCACGGCCGACGGCCCGGCGAACCTCGACTACCTCGACGTGACCACGGCTTAAGGACTCGTGAGCGTTGCGGGCGGTCAGAACCGCCCGCAACGCTCACGACTCAGTCGTGGTTGCGGGCGAAAACTTGTAGTTGGCTGTAGGGGCCGTTGAACAGGTTCTGGTCACCGGGGAAGCGGCCGGCGTCCGCGTGCTGCCAGAACGTGTAGTACGTCCAGTTGTACGGCAGTGGCCCTGGGCTCGACGCGTAGTTCGCGATCCACAGCGCGTTCGTGTCGGCGAAGGCGCCCTGGGTGCCGACGCACTGGCGCCACCAGGTGGTCGACGTGTAGATCACCGGTCGCTTGCTGGTCCTGGCGTAGTAGGCGTTGCTGAAGTCGCGGATCCAGCCAGCCATCGAAGCCTGGCTCAAGCCGTAACAGGTTGCGCCGTAAGGGTTGTACTCCATGTCGAGCGCGCCCGGCAGCGTCTTTCCGTCGGCGGACCAGCCACCCCCGTTGGCCAGGAAGTAGTTCGCCTGCGTGGCGCCGCTCGACTCGTTCGGCAGCGCGAAATGGTAGGCGCCGCGGATCAGGCCCGCGTTGTAGGAACCGTTGTACTGCTGGGTGAAGTAGGGGTTCCGGTACCCGGTGGACTCGGTCGCCTTGATGATGGCGAAGCGTGCGCCCGCGTTGTACGCGGCCTGCCAGTCAACGTTGCCCTGGTAACTGCTGACATCCATGCCGGGCACCGTTTCCCCGGCTGTTCGGATGGCGCCGTTGGTGGTCTGGCGGCCCTCGTGCTTGGCGATCTGTGACCCCATCGCGTGGTCACCGGGCGCGGCGGCGTTGGCGGTCGTGGCGCTGGTCAACGCGACCGCGGCCGCGGTCAGGCAGAGCAGGATCGTCCTTTTCATGTGCACCCCAGTCAAGTCGTGCGCGGACAACTGGCTCATCGTGCAGCGCGCGGACTGGGCGGACAAAGACTTTCAAGCACCGCTGAAATGAGTCGTGAGTGTTGCCGGCGGCTAGAACCGTCCGCAACACTCACCACATTTATGGGGGGGTTTTCAGGGTTTTTAAAAGCGACCCACCCCACCCAAAGACTCGGGCACGCGGTTCTCTGGGTATACACAGGTCGCTCCAGTGCTGGTCAGCGCGCTTCGAGCAACCTCTGAGTCACCCTGAAACGGTACGAACTGAGACGGAAACTGAGACGGGCCCCCGACGCCGTCGGAGCCGTCTCGGCTCGAACTGGTCGTCTTCGGTGCCGTCCGAACGTGGTACCCGACTAGGGCCAGGCCCCGAGTTGCGCCACGATGGCCAGGTGGCTGATCTGATACTGACGGACGAACGTCGACGCGACTTGCTCGCGCTGCTTGATGACGAGCAGCGGCTGAAGAGCACGTACCCGAAGCTTGCCGAGTATCTCGATATGGCACCAGGACTGGCCGGCACCGGCAACGACCAGGCCGATGCCGCTTTTGACCTGCGAATGCTGCACTACGTCACCGGTGGTGCTGCCGAGAGCAGCAATCCCTACTGGGACATCGTCGGCCCGTCGGTTACCGAGCGGAACGGTCGTCGAATCGTCGACGGAGGACGCGTTGACGGCAGCGCCAGGCTGGCATTCGCTGAGACTGTGCTGCAAGACGCCTATGCGTACGCGGTGCCCTCACCTGAAACGCTGACGTGGATTCAGGCCCTGTGCGCCGGGCGGACGGTCGTCGAGCTGGGCGCCGGCCGCGGCTACTGGGCAGCGCAGCTTGACCGCTTGGGGCTCGTGGTGGAGGCGTATGACATCGACCCGCCCCGCAAGGGCGAGAATCCGTCGTTCTCCGCGAACGGTGAGGGCGTACAGGCTTGGCGGGCGGTCGACGGTATGGCCGAGTACGCCGCCCGTGGTTCGGTCGATAGTGAATCGGTGCTGTTCTTGTGCTGGCCACCGGGCTGGGGAAACACGATGGCGTCAGAAGCCCTGCGCGGATTCGCAGAGGCAGGTGGTCGAAGGTTGCTGTTCGTTGGTGAACCCAAAGGTGGAAAGACCGGCGATGATGGGTTTTTCGATGCGCTAAGCGAAGGCTGGAATCTCGAATCCGAAGATGTCCACTTTGTGAGCTGGTGGAATCTTTCCGACGTTGGTCAATTTTGGACCCATCCGTAGAAAAGCCGTCGGGCTGCCTGTGTGGAACGAGGCAGCCCGACGGCAATGGCGGTGGATGTCTGAGTCCTATTCCTCTGCAGGCTTGAGTGACATGCGAAATACGAACTTGGCGTAGCGGTCGCGTGGGTACGAGATCTTAGACGCCATCACCACGCGGCCTGCGCTGTCAGTGAACTTTTGCTCGACGCTCCACGCGAGATCGCCCGGAGACGTCTTGAGCCACTCGGCGTGTGCGGGCGACGGAAGCGCCTCCGAAACGGCCTCTTCGAGGTCCTCAGCGGACGCTATTCCTGAAATACCCAATGGCTGATACGTGTCTGAAATGGAGATCGCTCGCCGGTCTTCCATGCCGCGTGTTACGGTTCGCGTGACGCGAACCCCAGGGGAAATTCCGAGTACGTTTGCGACATCTTCGTCCGCCTCGACTTCTTCGGTTTCGCGCTCGACGCGGATCTTCTTGTCGGACTCGTTCCCGAACGTTGTTTCAGCATCCTGCATTTGATGCTCAGGTGAAACTCGAACGAGGTTAGGTCGACTAGTTACGAACACGCCCCGGCGTTGAACTGTTCGGACGAGGCCCAGATTCTGTAGCAGCTCAACAGTTTTCCGGGCAACGATAGGGGATACGCCGTTCTGCTCAGCGATTTCCGCGACGCTCGGGAGTTGCATTCCGGCAGGTAGCTCGCCGCTTCGAATTCGGCGAGCGTAGCCGCTGGCAATTGAGACGTACGCCGGTTCCGCCATGTGCGGACCCCTTCTGCTCGGTGAGTGGACAACGCGGAGAGCATACCCAACTGCGTATACATAGGCGACCGCTCATGGGTTGAAGTGTGCTAGCTGCCTGAAATCCGGCTGGCTACAGAAGTTTGCGAACGGGAATAATTGGGCGTTTGTGCAGGTGGAAGCCGTGATTCGCGGGACCGGCGCTCTGGGTATACCCAACTGTGCATGCGCAGAGCTTGTGGGTATACCCAGTTGGGTATACCTTGAGAAAGCAGCAACCGCCGAGCAGCTAGCGAGGGTGCTGAGGACAGCAAAAAACCCTGGTCAGTGCGTCACCACCAACCAGGGCAAGCACCGAAACCTTGGAGAAACGATGCAGGTTGAGAGTACCCGGCTGTACCGGGTTCGAACGGTGGCCGATGGCTTCGACGTCTCGGTCGCGACGATCTACAGGGCAGTGGAGTCCGGCGCGCTGCGCGCGATTCGCTTGGGCGCGGGGAAAGGCACTGTGCGAATCCCCGGCGACGCACTCAAGGAGTACGTCGAGGCATGCGAGTTGGCTGCGGCAACCCGCGCCGGTCAGCCCGCTGATGGCGACGCAGTGCATTTCGCCGCTGGGGGTGCGGCCTGATGCGTACCTTTGGTGCCGCCTTGGTGGCGGCTGTGCTGATCTTCTTGGGTGTGGCGTTGAGCGACGCGCACGTCAAGGTCGCGGTCATCTGGCCGTGGTTGGTCACGCTGGGCGTGGCTGCGGCGGTGTTTGGTGCTGCTGAGCTCGCGCGGGGCAACCTGGCTCGTGCGTCGGTGGTGTCGGCTGGCTTGGTTGGTCTGTCGGTGTGGTTCGCGGGCTGGGTTCCGGTGGAGACGCCGGGGTACGGCGCGTGGCCGTGGGGCCTTATGGGACTGCCGGTCCTACTGTTCGGCCTGGTCTCCGGTTTGCGTGGTCGGCGTGGTTCGAGTGGGCTGATCAGTAGGTGGTCGCGTCGTTCGCGGCGTAACGGTGGTGTGGCGTCGCGGTGGCAGATCTGGCGGGTGGCGTCGGCGTCGGCGATGCGTCGGAAGGCGAAGGTGCTCAAGCCGTCGCTGCGTAGGGCGATGTGGTGGACGCGGCGGCGGGTGCCGGTGATCGAGTACGCCACGCCGATCGCGAAGGTCGGCTGGCAGAAGATCTGGTCTCCGGCGGAGGACGTGACGACCCGCTTCGGTGGTCCACGTTCGGGTAAGACCGGTGAGCTGGCGTGCCGGATTCTGGACGCGCCGGGCGCGGTGATCGCCACCTCGACCCGCACGGACCTGATCGACTTGACCGCGAAGCTGCGTGAGCGGCGCGGCCCGGTGTACGTGTTCAACCCGTCGGGGCTGGGCAAGCTGCCGTCGACGATCACCTTCGACCCGCTGTCGGGGTGCGCGGACCCGGTGACCGCCCTCCATCGCGGGGCGGACCTGATCCCGGCTGACGGCGGGGATCCCGAGCGTGAGCACTGGATCAAGCTGGCTCGCCGTGCGCTGGCGACGTTGCTGCACGCCGCCGCGGTCGGCGACCTCGCGATGACCGACGTGGCCGACTGGGTCGCGGACCCGGAAGGCTCCGCGGATGAGGTGCTGCGCCTGCTGCGCCGCTCGCCGGAGCCGGCGTTCTCGACCGCCGCGCAGCAGTTCCTGACCACCAACGACCGCACGCGGTCGTCGATCACGACCACGATCACGCCCGCGCTGGAGTGGCTGACCGACCCGAACGCGAAAGCCGCCGCGGCACCGGGGGGCACGTTCGACGTCGCCGAGCTGCTGGAGCAGCGCGCGACGGTGTACATGCTCGGCGCCGAGGAGGGCCACACCGCGTCGTTGGTGGCTGCGTTGACCTCGCACTTGGCGCGGGAGGCTCGCCGGATCGCGGCCGAGTCGCCCGGCGGGCGGCTGGACCCAGCGCTGACGTTGGTGCTCGACGAGGCCGCGCTCGTGTCGCCGGTGCCGCTGGACAAGTGGACCGCCGACATGGGTGGCCGCAACGTCACCATCCACATCGGCGCGCAGAGCAGGGCTCAGCTGCGTGACCGGTGGGGCAACACCGGGTGCGCGGCGATCATGACGAACTCCGCGACGGTGCTGATCCTTGCCGGGGCCCGCGATGACGAGGACTTGAAGGCGTATTCGCTGCTGACGTCCGAGCGGCACGAGATGGTCGAGACCGAGGACGTCGACGGGCATGTGACCGGGCGGACTCCGCAGCTGGTGCCGGTGCTCTCGCCGGGGCAGATCTCGCAGCTGCCGGAGCTGCACGCGGTGATCGTGCGCCGGGGCATGCCCGCCGCGATCGGGCGCCTGCAGATGGCGTGGAAGCGCCGCGACGTCAAGGCCATCGAGCGGCAGGAACGCTGGATCGAGCTGCGCGAACGGATCGTCACGCGCCGCGATGAGTTCACCGAGCGGTTCGGCGCGTTCGTCGACCGGGTCGCCGACAAGGTCAACCCGTGGGTCGAGCGGATGCTCGACCGCCTCAGCGGCACGAAGACGACCAGCGACGACCCGAGCGGCGCGTGGCGGCCGGTGATCTCGGCCGACGCGACCCGGCTCGACGAGGACCCGCTCGCGCGGCTGGACGCCGAGCTGTCCGCGGTGCCGGGCGACCACACGACCAGCGACGACACCACCGAAGGCGGTGTGCGATGAACGCATTGACGATGCGCATTCAGGCGAGCTTGCCTGTCGGGAACGCGGAACTGGTGGCGACTTATCGACCGCAGGAGCCGTTCGGTGTACTGCTGGACTTCTCCGAGCTGTACCCCGACACGGAGTGGATGGTCAGCCGCGACCTGCTGGCCGCCGCGCTGAGGCACGGGCACGCTGGCCACGCCGTCGGGGCCATCCACGTCACTGCGCGCGGTGACCTGGTGGTGCTCGCCCTGACGAGCCCGACGGGCACGGCCACGGTCGTGTTCCGCCGCGATGACGTCGCCGAGCTGGTCAACCGCACACACCGCTTGGTGCGCCCCGGCGATGAGTCTCTCGTTCTGGACTGGTCGGACATCACCGACTTTCCGGGGGTGTCGCTGTGAACACGCCACCGAACCCCACCACCGACGTGATCACGCGGCCGAGGGTGTGGCTGGTCGCCGGACTCGGCGCCGCACCCGAACCCGCCGATTGCCCGCAGGTGCGTGACGGGCTGATGCGGTGCTGGTGCCACGGCCTCGACGGGCAATGGCACACCGCCGACGGTCGCCACCACGCGGCCTGGTCCGACCTGCACAACCGCTTCGACCTCGTGGAGGTGACCCGATGAGCACCGACCCGAACGGGACTTTCTCCCGATCGCACGTACAGGCCGTGATCGACGCGATCGCCCGCCAGGTGACCGATCCGGCGGACGCGCCGTTGTTCGCGACCACGCGGGCACTGGTGGACATCGTCGTGTGGCGCGTTGTGCACGGCCAGACCGTCGAGCAGATCACCCAATTCCTCGCCGACAACGTCACCCCGGACGCGGCGTC